>JBFWSD010000786.1:0-4225 GCA_050248575.1 Gemmataceae bacterium | reverse complement strand
CAAGTGTCACGGCGGCCGTGAGACCGAAGGCGAGTTCGACATCAGCGATCGCGATCTGCTCCTCAAGGGGGGCGCGGCCGGACCCGCCATCATCGCGGGCCGTGCCAAGGATAGTTATCTCTACAAGCTCATCACGCATCAGCGCGAGCCGCACATGCCGCACCAGCGGCGGCAGCTCGACAAGGAACAGATCGCCCACATCGCCGACTGGATCGATTTGGGCGCGCCTTACGACAAGCCGCTCGTCGAGAAGAAAAACGTTGCTCAGTGGACCGACAAGAAGGTCGACCCCGAAGCGCGGCAGCACTGGGCCTTTCAGCCCTTGAAGCGCGTCGAACCGCCGCAGGTGAAGGATGACAAGAACTGGGCCCGGACGCCGCTCGATCGCTTCGTGCTGGCCAGGCTGCAAGAAAAAGGGCTGCAACCCAACGCGCACGCCGAGCGCCGCACGCTGATCCGCCGCGCCTACTTCGACTTGCTCGGGCTGCCCCCCACGCCTGCCGAGGTGGAAGCGTTCGTGAAGGACGATTCACCTGATGCCTACGGCAAGCTGATCGATCGCCTGCTCGCCAATCCGCATCATGGCGAACGCTGGGCCCGGCACTGGCTGGACCTGGCCCGCTTTGCCGAGAGCCACGGTTTCGAGCACGATACCGATCGTCCGAGTGCGTATCACTACCGCGACTTTGTCATTCAAGCGCTGAATGAAGACTTGCCCTACGACACGTTCGTCAAGTGGCAGCTCGCGGGCGATGAGTTCGCGCCCGACAACAACCTGGCCCTGACGGCGACCGGTTTTCTTGCCGCCGGCGTGCACTCGACGCAGATCACCGCCAACGAAGTGGAGAAGCACCGCTACGACGAGCTGGACGACATGCTCAACACGATCGGCACGTCGATGCTCGGGCTGACCGTGGGCTGTGCCCGCTGCCACGATCACAAGTTCGATCCGATCCCGCAGGCCGATTATTACCGCATGCTGGCCACGTTCACCACCACGGTGCGGAGCGAGATCGATCTCAACACCGACCCCGCGGGCCACAAAATCGCCCGGGCTGCTTTCGACAAGGAACACGCGCCTCTGCTGGCCGCCGAACGCGCGTTCGAAACCGAGAAGCTGCCCGCGCGGCTGCAAGCCTGGGAGACCAGGAAAGAGCTGCCTGCCTGGACTGTGCTCGACGTCAGCAGCTCGAAGTCGGCGGGCGGCGCCGCCTTCAAGAAGCTTGACGACGGCTCGTTGCTCGTCAGCGGCAAGAACGCCAAGTTCGATGCCTACACGCTGCAGGCGACCACTCCGCAGGCCGGCATTCGCGCACTCCGCATCGAGGCCTTGAGCGATCCGTCGCTCGTGAAGGGCGGTCCCGGCCGGGCCAAGAACGGCAACTTTGCCCTCACCAATCTACGCGTAACCGCGCGGCCCGCCGGCGCGAAGGACGGCGACATCCCCGTCAAGCTGACCAGGGCCCGCGCCACCTTCGAACAGAAGGGGCTGCCCGTGGCCGCCGTCATCGATGCCGATGAACGATCTGCCTGGGCCGTCGATCCCCAGTTCGGCAAGGATCAGGCCGCCGTCTTCGAGCTGGCCGAGCCGATCGGTTTCCCCGCGGGCACCTTGCTCACCTTCACGCTCGAGTTCAAGAACAACGACGGTCACAGCATCGGCCGGCCTCGGCTGTCGATTGCCACGATTGCCGACGCCGACCTGGTGGCCCCCGGCTTGCCCGAAGCCATTCGTCGTGTGCTGGCCACGCCGCGCGACAAGCGCGACCCGAAGGCGCAATCCGCGCTCCTCGAGTGGTTTCGCACTTTCGATCCCGACTGGCAGAAGCTGCACGCTGCCACGCTCGAGCATCTCAAGCACGAGCCGAAGCCGAAAACCGTGAAGGCGTTGATCTCGAGCGAAGGGTTGCCCGCCGTCCGTCTGCACACGCAAGGGGCCGACTTCTTCAACGAATCCTACTTCCTGCGCCGCGGCGACGTGGCCCAGAAAGACGGCGTCGCCAGGCAAGAATTCATGCAGGTGCTCAGTCTGACTGCCGACGGGGCCAAGCACTGGCAAGAGAAGCCGCCCGAGGGCTGGCGCACTTCCTATCGCCGCAAGGCGATGGCCGAATGGCTCACCGATGTGGACAAGGGGGCCGGTCATCTGCTGGCCCGCGTCATCGTCAATCGTCTGTGGCAACATCATCTGGGCCGCGGCATCGTGGCCACCCCCAGCGACTTCGGCACGCGCGGCGAGCCGCCCACACACCCCGAACTGCTCGACTACCTCGCCACCGAACTCATTCGCAACAACTGGCGGCTCAAGCCGATCCACAAGCTGATCATGCAGAGCGCCGTCTACGTGCAGACGGCCGACTTCGACGAAGCGCGGGGCAAGATCGATCGCGAGAATCGCTGGCTCTGGCACCGCCCGGTCACGCGGCTGGAAGCCGAGATCATCCGCGATGCGTTGCTGGCTGTCTCCGGCGAGCTCGATCCCAGGCCGCTTGGCCCGGGCACGCTCGACCCCAACAGCAAGCGGCGCAGCATCTACTTCACGGTCAAACGCAGCAAGCTGGTGCCCATGATGGTCGTGTTCGACGCCCCGGAAGCGCTGTCGGGCGTGGGGCAGCGACCGACCACCACCATCGCGCCGCAGGCCCTGTTGCTCCTCAACAATCCGCAGGTGCGCGGCTATTCCCGGGCCTTTGCCCGCAAGATCGCGCCCGACGAGAAGACCACCGTGGCAGATGCTGCCCGGGCCGCCTACCTGCATGCGCTCGCCCGGCCGCCCGCCGCCGACGAGCTCAAGGCCGCCGTCATCTTCATCAACGCCCAGACCGATTCCTATCGCGCCGACAAGAAAGCCGACGCCCGCATTCTCGCCCTGGCCGACTTCTGCCAGACGCTGCTGTGTCTGAACGAGTTCGTCTACGTGGACTGATGCACGGAGTTGCCATGTCCCTGGCCGGTGAGCTCTCGCGAGGTCTGCTCCAGCTCGTCTATCCCGAGACGTGCGCGGTTTGTAACCAGCTCATCACCGCCGGGCCGTCACAGGTGTGCGTGGCCTGCCGCGCGGAACTGTTGTGTGACACGCTGCCCTCGTGCCCGCGCTGTGCGGGCACGGTCGGCCCGTACACCGCCACCGAGGTGGGCTGCTTTTCTTGCCGCGACGATCGCTTCAGCTTCGAGCGTGCCATTCGCCTCGGCCCCTACGACGGACTGCTGCGCGATGTCGTGCTGCGCATGAAGCTTCCCTCGGGGGAAGGTCTTGCCGAGGTGATGGGTGAGATCTGGGGCGAGCATTCGGCCCCGCGCCTGCGCGAGTTGCGCGCCGATGTGGTCGTCCCGGTCCCGCTGCACTGGTGGCGGAGACTGCGGCGCGGCTTCAATCAGAGCGAGCTCCTCGCGTATGGCGTGGCCCGGCATCTTGGGCTCGACTGTCAATCGGGCTGGCTGCGCCGTTTCCGTGCCACGCCGGCCCAGACCGCACAAACTCCCGCGGGCCGCCGCGACAATGTCCGCAAGTCGTTCGTGACTCGCCGAGTTGCACGGCTGGAGGGCAAGACCGTCTTGCTCGTCGACGATGTCTTGACCACCGGCAGTACCGCGAGCGACGCGGCCCGTGCCCTCCGCGCGGGCGGCGCGGCCCGCGTGCTCGTCGCCGTGCTGGCCAAGAGCCAGAGCGAGCGGCCCTTCTGAGCGCTCGGTTGTGGATCGGCTTGCTAGCGCTACCGCTCCGCGAACGACTTGTTTACCTCGGCGGGCGTGAAGGCCAGATTGCACGAGGCGCCCTTATCGGCCCGTATCTTCGCAGCGATCAGGCGGTTCACGGGTGCCAGCACGTTGAAATGGTTGGCGCCCTTGACGGGAAAGAACTGCACCTTTGGATTCTGCGCGGTGCGGGCCATCACCTGCAGCGACTCCAGGTTGCCCTCGACGGTGCCTTCGAAGACGAAGGTAGGTACATGAATGGAGGCAAGCCAGTTGCCCGGGGCACGCAGCCGGCGTTCCTTGAGGTCGTTCAGGGGAAAGGGATTGAACTCCGGCCCGTAGCCAGCCGGGTCCTCGACCGGGCCAAACGAAATGACTGCCCGGAACCGGTCCGAACACTCGGCCGTCAGGAGAGTCAGGGTGCCGCCGGGGCTATGACCGCCTAGATAGATGCGGTGTGGAGCGACGTAGGGTTGTGTGCCCAGGAACTCGGCCGCCGCCACGACAGCGTCCACCGCGCCCAGGAAGC
>JBFWSD010000785.1:0-4227 GCA_050248575.1 Gemmataceae bacterium | reverse complement strand
CGAGCTCGTCTTCCTCGACATCAGCGCCAGCCACGAGGGCCGCGAGATCATGCTCGACGTGGTCCGCCGCGTCTCCGAGCAGATCTTCATGCCCTTCACCGTCGGCGGCGGCATCCGCACCATCGAAGACGCCACCCGCCTCATCCAGGCCGGGGCCGAGAAAGTCACCATCAACTCGGCGGCCGTCAAGAACCCCGAACTCGTCACGCAAGTCGCGGGCAAGTTCGGCCGCTGCGCCACCGTCGTCAACATCGACCCGCGCCGCGTCGAGCGCGCGGGCCGTGAAGTCTGGGAAGTCCACATCAACGGCGGCCGAGTCCCCACCGGGCTGGAAGCCGTGGCCTGGGCTCGCCGGGTCGAAGAACTGGGCGCCGGCGAAATCGTACTCACTTCCATGGACGCCGACGGCACCAAGGCGGGCTACGATCTGCCCATGACCCGCGCCGTCTCCGATGCCGTATCCATTCCGGTCGTCGCCTCCGGCGGGGCGGGCTGTCCGGAACACCTCTTCCAGGCGCTCACTGAAGGGCACGCCGACGCGGCCCTGGCGGCCAGCATCTTCCACTACGATGAGCACCCGATCCCGGCAACCAAGGACTATCTGGCCGAACGCGGCGTGCCCATCCGGCGCCGGGTGCGCCCATGACCGACAAGACCCTTGCCCAGATCGAAGCCAAGCTCAAGGTCAAGCTGCCCGCGCAATACGGCGAGGTGATCCGCCGCTTGGCCGAGCTGCAAGCGGCGGCCCAGTTCGACGACGAGCTGTCGGGCTTCTTCCTCACTGCCGAGGACGTCATCACCTACAACAAGCTCGAGCGCCGCCCCGACTCGGGAACGGGCTACGCTTTCCCCAAATGGTGGAAGACGTTTGTGCTGATCGGCACCAACGGCGCCGGCGACTACTACTGCTTGCGGCTCGACAACCAACCCGGGCTGTGGCTGATCGGTTCCGATTGCGGCGACGAGCCGACGCTCATGGCCGCCGATGTCGCAGAGTATCTGGCTGAGCGCATCCAGGAATGCCGGGCCGAGATGGAACTGGATGAGGAAAGGGAGCAGCGCCGGCATGAAGTCGCGCGTATCGCACCGGGCGAACCGGCGCCCGCCGCGCCCGAGAGTGCGGTGCCACAGTACGAGCCCGTGCTGCCCGGCGACGATTTCACCTGGGACTTTACCTGCGCGCATCCCACCATTCCCGGAGCCGAGCTGAAAGAACGCCTGCACGTCCTGGGCACCGCGGCGGGCGGCAACCTCGACGATGCCTCGATCCTGGCCTTCGCCGACTGGCTGGAGACGAAGGGGGACGACCGCAACGCCCGCTACGTGCGGGCCCGCTGCGGGCTCGACGAGAAGTCCCCCGGCGCGGACTATCCGGACCTCATCGAGCAACTCCTCGAGAATCAGCCCGACAACGCTGTCGCCCAGGCTTACCGTTACGACTTTCCCGGTTTCCGCCTGCCGTATGCGCTGGGTGAGGCCGAGAACTGGTGGGCACAGCATCGCGATGGCCTGCAGTGCGGGCTGCCCACGTTCGTTGAACTCAAGCAGGAGCCGACGCCGGACGACTTCCTCGTGGAGATGGGCCAGATCATCAAGCGGATCGAGATGTTGGCGCGGCAAACTTCCGTGCGCGGGCTGTCGCTCGGCTACTATTGCCCGCTGGCCGTCCTCGATTCACCCGGGGCCAGCCCGCTGCGCCGACTCGCGCTTGAATCCGTTGGCATGCCCAATAAGGTCAGCGGCACCATTGAAAGTCTGATCAACTCACGTCTGGCCCCGGCGCTTGATCGGCTGGATCTTGTCGGTGGCATTCATTCGGATCCCGACGCTCAGGCACTCGCCGCCGCCCCTTTCGAGCGCTTGCGCCGCCTCGAAGTCCACGGCACGGTGCCGGTCGGGTGTTCGCCGTCGGCCGTACAGAAACTCACGGGCGCCCCCTGGTTTCGCCGGCTGCAGCACCTGCTGATCGGCTTCACCAAGACATGTTGCGAGGCCGGGCTGCTCGGCCTTGGCGGCATGCCCGAGCTGCATACCCTGTGCTTGTGGGTGCCGGCGCAGAAGATGATGCCGGCCTTCGCGCAAATGGAGCCGCTGCCTGCCCTGAGGCGGCTGCTTGTCATCCATGCCGAGGATCTCTCGGGCAAGAACATGGCCGCCTTCACACAGCTCCAGGCGCCGCAACTTCTCGAGCTCTGGCTACGGAACGCCAAGCTCAAGTCCACCGACCTGCGGACGCTGATCGCCGCGCCACTTTTCGACAACCTGCGCGTGCTCTCGCTCGACGACGCGCATGCGGACAAGAAAGGGCTCGAAGCGCTGGCCGCCAGTGCTTGTGCTGCCCGGTTGCGCATCTTGCGTATTCACAGCGGCACGGGCGGCGGCAAGCTCGTTGGTTGTTTTCGCTCGCTGGCCGACACCGCTCTTGCCCGCCCGGACGCTTTCCCGCAACTCACCACGCTGAAACTCAGCTATCCGTTCGCCCGGGCTGCCAGGCAAGACACCGCCCAGCTCTTGCAAGGGCTGACCACTCCCAGCTTGCGGCATCTCGTGCTGGAAGAATGCAGCGGCGACGCAGCGTGCCTCCAGGCCATTCTCGATAATCCGGCCTGCGCCAACCTGAGACGGCTCGTCCTATCCGACCGCGAAACGACGCTTGGCGCCGCAGACGCCAGGAGGCTTTTCGAATCCGGCAAGCTGCCCGAGCTGGTCGAAGTGCAACTGGGCCGCGAGAGATTTCATGCCGATCAAGCCTGATCGGTTCGGTCGTCAACGCTTGCGTCCGGGCAGCGGATATGAGAACCTACAACATTCAGTTCATGAGAGATAGTCGCTCCAAGTCGAAACAGGAGAAGCAGGAATGTCGAATGCTCCCGCGTCCGCGAACGAGGTGCAGCGTCCGCAGCAGGCGGCGGCCCCGGCCGCTCCCGCCGGGCGCGAGCCCGAGGTCAACAAGCTCTTCCGCGTGGTCATGAAGCACGAGGGCTCCGACCTGCACCTCAAGGTCGGGCTGCCCCCCATGATGCGCCTCAAAGGCGTTATCCGCCGCCTCGAAATGAAGGCCCTCACGCAAGAGGACATGGAAAAGCTGTTGCTGCCCACGCTCCGCGACGATCAGCGCAAGATCCTGCAAGACACGGGCGGCATCGACTATTCCTACGTCATCGGCCAGGACGAATGCCGCTTCCGCGTGAACCTGTTCTATCAGCGCGGGCGGCTCAGCCTGGTGGCCCGCCGCGTCAACACCAGCATCCCCAACTTTGAAAACCTGCACCTGCCCGCGTCCATCGAAAAGCTCTGCCACTACGATCAAGGGCTGATCATTCTCGCCGGCGTCACCGGCTCGGGCAAGAGCACGACCATCGCCTCGATGCTCGACTACATCAACAACCGCGAGCACGTGCACATCCTCACCATCGAGGACCCGATCGAGTTCACCTTCAGCGACAAGAAGGCGGTCATCAACCAGCGCGAGGTCGGCCTCGACGTGTGCGACTGGCACACGGCCCTCAAGCACGCTGTGCGCCAGGACCCTGACATCATCCTCGTGGGCGAGTTGCGCGACCGCGACACCTTCGAGGCTGGCATTCACGCCGCCGAGACGGGCCACCTTGTGTTCGGCACCATCCACGCTTCCTCCGCGGCCAGCACCATCAGCCGTATCCTCGACCTGTTCCCGCCCGACATGCACAACGCCATCCGCCAGGCGCTGGCCTTCAACTTGAAGGCGGTGGTGGCCCAGAAGTTGCTTCCCAGCCTGAAGCCGGGCGTGCAGCGCGTGCCCACCAACGAGATCATGATTGTCAACCCGACCATTCGCGAGCTGATCACCAAGCAGGAAGACAAGAAGCTGTCCGACGCCATCCGCATCGGCTTCCAGGAAGGCATGCTGGACTTCACGGAGAGCCTGACGCAGCTGGTTCTGAACGGTTCCGTGGACAAGTCGGTGGCCATCGAAGTGGCCCCGAACCCGGAAGCGCTGAAGATGGCCATCAAGGGCATCAAGGTGGCCCAGCCGGGCATTCTGTAAATCGACCACTGGCAACCCGGCCAACCACGGCTGCCTGATCGGGCGCTGCCGCAGAGTCATGTTGCGCTACCGTTCTCTTCCAGAAAGCAGATTCGCTTGTTCACATCAACATTCACCGAGTGGTAGGGCTGCGACAGGTTGCTGGACTGGAACAGGCTGTGTCGCACCACTTCCAGGTCATCCTGCCCGATCGCGTTGGC
>JBFWSD010000784.1:0-4242 GCA_050248575.1 Gemmataceae bacterium | reverse complement strand
TCAAGGGCTGGTCCGCGAATTTGCGGGCCGCCGCCTCAACTTCCACGAGCCCGAGAAGAGCCTGCTCTTGCAGAAGGCGATCGCCGAGCTGCCCCATCAGGGGGGCCGCCGCACCGCGCCCACTAACCTCGAATACCAGATCCTGCTCAACTGGATCAAGCAGAAGGCGCCCATCGACGACGCTGCCGCCGCGGGCATCAAGAAGCTGGCCGTCGAGCCCGCCCAGCACGTGGCCAAGGCGGGCACCTCGTATCCCCTCAAGGTGCGGGCCACCTTCAGCGACGGCTCCAGCGAAGACGTCACGCAACTGTGTACCTTCGAAACTCTCGACGACCAGGTTGCCCTCGTCGATCGCACCGGGCTGGTGCAGGCTCTCGCCGTCGGCGATGGTGCGCTGGTCGTGCGCTACGGCGCCGAGCCGATCATGGCTTCGGTGGTCGTTCCCCGCGAGAGTAGCGAGCCCTTCCCCGACGTGAAGCCGAACAACTTCGTCGACAAGCACGTGCTCGACAAGCTACGCCGGCTCGGCATGCCCCCCGCCGAACTGACGGACGACGCGACCTTCCTCCGACGTGCCTCGCTGGACATCGCGGGCACGCTGCCCACGCCGGAGGAGGTTCGTCGTTTCCTGGCCGACAGCAGCGCGGACAAGCGGGCCAAGAAGATCGACGAACTCTTGAAGCATCCGGGCCATGCCGCCCTCTGGGCCACGCGCTTTTGCGATCTCTTGAAGGCAACCGATTACAATGCGAACTTCGCTTTCGTGGAAGCGGCTGAGAACCGCCGTTTCTACGAGTGGATTCGCGCCCGCCTCGTCGAGGAAACGCCCTACGATCAGCTCGTCGAGCGGATCTTGCTGGCCACCAGCCGCGAGGGCCGCACCCAAGAACAATGGCTCGAAGAAGTGATCGAGCTGGCCCGCGAAAACGCGGCCGACTCTCCTGCCCTGCCCGCCTATGCGAAGCGCAAGACGCTCGACCTCTACTGGCAACGCGAGAACGCCACCGGCGTGAAGGGCACCTTGCAAGTGGCCCATGCCTTCCTTGGCCTGCGCCTCGAATGTGCCCAGTGCCACCGCCATCCGCACGATGTCTGGAAGCAAGACGACCTGCTCAGCTTCAGCAACTTCTTCACCAACGTGAAGGGGGCTCGCTACCCCAACGCCAAGGAACTGCCCCAGGGCTACGCCGACATGATCAAGAAAGGTCCGGATCAGGCCAAGAAGCTGCAGGCCGACGCCAAGAAGCTCGAAGACCAGCTCAAGAAAGAGAAGGACGAGCAGAAGAAGGCCAGGCTCACTCAGGAGCTGACGGAACTGCGCATGAAGGCATCGGCCATGGCGAACGGGCCCAAGCGCTTCGGCACCGAGATCCGCTCCGACATGGAGCGCATCAACTATGCCAGCGTATCGAGCCCGCTGGGCAACCAGAAGTCGGACACGTTCCGCCTGCTGGGCGAGACGCAGCCCATCGATGTCAAGAAAGACAAGGACAGCGATCCGCGCACGCACGTGATGGAGTGGCTGCGCCGGCCCGATAACCCGTACTTTGCCCGGGCCATCGCCAATCGCGTGTGGGCACATTACTTCGGACGCGGCATCGTCGATCCGCCCGATCACCTGTCGCCGCTCAATCCGGCCTCGCATCCCGAGCTGCTCCAGGAGCTGGCCGACGGCTTCATCAAGAACAAGTACGACCTGAAGTGGCTTCATCGCACCATCGCGAACAGCCGCACCTATCAGCAGGGCTGCCAGCCCCACCCGGCGGCCAAGCTGGATCGCAAGAACTACGCCTACTTCTACCTGCGGCGCCTGCCCGCCGAGGTGCTGGTCGACGCCATCAATCACGCCACGGGCGGCAACGAGGAATATCCCGAGAAGCTCTATCTGCCCAGGGACGCGCGGGCCATTGAAGTGGCCGGCGCCATCAAGAACGGCCGCGATGAAGCCTCGCTCGCTTTCGCCTTCCAGATCTTCGGCCGCCCGCTGCGCGACGCCAAGGTCCAGTGCGATTGCGAACGCGATGACGGCACCACCATCGTGCAGACCCTCTATCTCGCCAACCACCCGCGCGTACGCGACAAGATAACCAGCGCCGAGGGCCGCCTCGCCCAGGTCCTCGCGAAAATCAACGACGACAGCAAACGCGTCGAAGAACTCTACCTGTGGACCCTGAACCGGCCGCCCTCAGCCGAGGAGATCAAGACCTGCCTCGACTACGTGAAGGGCAGCCCCGAACCCAGAAAGGGCTTCGAAGACATTCTCTGGAGCCTGATCAACACGCGCGAATTCGTCCTGAATCATTGACACAGTGACAAGTGACACAGCCTACCACCAACCTCGCAACGGGGGATTGTTCGATGAATACGGCATGTCAAGACTTCCGCAACCTGAATCGGCGCGACTTCTTCTTCGTGGGAGGCAGCGGGCTGTTCGGCCTCGCCATGGCCGACCTGTTCCGTGCCCGCGCCACGGCCGCCGGCCAGCCGCGACCGAAGGCCGACCACATGATCGTCGTCTGGCTGGGAGGCGGCCCGCCCCACCAGGACATGTTCGACCTGAAGCCCGATGCTCCCAAGGAGATTCGCGGCGAGTACAAGCCGATCAAGACCAACGCGCCGGGCCTCGACATCTGCGAGTTGTTCCCGCGCCTGGCTCAAAATGCCGACAAGTACACCATTCTCCGTTCGGTCGGCATCAACAGCGAAAAGTGGGAGCACGGCGGCGGGCAGTACTGGCTGACCGGCAACCCGCGCAAGACCGGCCAGACGCCGGCCTACCCGATGTATGGCAACGTGCTGGCCAAGCTGCGGCCTTCGCGCCAGGAGGTCCCCAGCTTCGTCGCCTTTGGCGACATCGACAACCACGCCTACGGCCTCAAGGTGAATTACCTTGGCCCGCGCCATGACCCGCTCGTCTTCCAGCCGGAAGACGGCAAGAGCGAGGTCAAGGGCATGCTGCAGGCGCCTCCCGGGCTCGACCTCTCCGCCCTCCAGCGCCGCGAGAAGCTGCTGAAATCGCTCGACAGCCAGCTGCGCTCACTCGACGATCCGCTCATCGACGGCATCGACAAGTTCCAGCAGACCTCCTTCGATCTGCTGCGCTCGCCGAAGCTGCAAGAAGCGCTCGACCTCTCGAAAGAAGAGCCGAAGGTGGCCGACCGCTATGGCAAGAGCAGCCACGCCCGCAAGGTGTTGGCGGCCCGCCGCCTGGTGGAAGCGGGCGTCCCGTTTGTCTACACCCACTTCGAATCGAACTGGGACCATCACGGCAATAACTTCAAGTCGTGCCAGAGCAAGCTGCCCAATCTCGACAACGCGGTGGCCTCGCTGCTGGAAGACCTGCACGAACGCGGGCTGCTCGAGCGGACCATCGTTTGCGTGCTGGGCGAGATGGGCCGCACTCCCAAGATCAACAAGGGCGCGGGCCGCGATCACTGGGGCACTTGCCAGTCGGTCCTCGTTGCCGGCGGCGGCTTCCAGAAAGGCACGGTGGTCGGCGCCACCGACGCCCACGCGGGCTACGTGGTCGACAAGTACTACAAGGTCGAGTCCTTCGGCCGCACCATCTATCACCTGCTCGGCATCGATCCCGATCAGACCCTGTACACGCAAGACAATCGCCCGCTGAAGCTGATCGTGGACGAGGCCCCGCTGATCAAGGAGGCCCTCGTCTGAGATGTTGCTTGCCGTCGTACAGGCTGCGGGTAAAGTGGGCAAATCGGTGGCGTGCCGGAACCAGGCCAGCCCCATTGGGGTCTAATGTTTCGGCCCCACCTGCCAACCACTCACACCTGGAGGTCGACATGCGCAAGATTTCCCGCGGACTGTTGCTGGCCGGCTGCCTGTTGCTGATTGCCGGGCTGCAAACTTCGGGCGCCGACAAGGTCGAGCCCGGCTTCACCCCCTTCTTCAACGGCAAGGACTTCACGGGCTGGAAAGTCCAGAAGGGCGACAACCTCGACGGCAAGTCCGACGTCAAGAACGGCCGCATCAAGGTCGTTGACGGCATGATCGTCATCGACGGCAAGACCAAGGGCAACCTGGTCATCGAGACCCAGAAGAACTTCGAGAAAGACGTGCACATCAAGTTCGACTTCAAGGCCGGCGCGGGCTGCAACAACGACCTCTACTTCCGCGGCAACAAGTTCGACATCAAGAAAGGCGGCGTCAAGAACCTGAAGGAAGGCGAATTCCAGCTCGTCGAGATCGTCGTCTCGGGGGACAGGGTCGAGTTCTAGTGCG
>JBFWSD010000783.1:0-4256 GCA_050248575.1 Gemmataceae bacterium | reverse complement strand
CGAGCAAGCTGGCCTTCTGGAGCAAGCCGAGCAGCAGCCCGCCTTGCAAGTTCACCAGCACCACCGCGAACGACACGCCGATGAGCGCTGTGAGCAGCCTGCCCCGGTCAGCCAAGGTCGAGCGCAGTGCCACCGTGAACATGAAAAGCTCCTGACTCAGAGCGCGGTAATTCCCCGTCCCGCGCAAGGCGGTTTCGCATTGGAAGAAACGATTGAGACCGTTGATCAGGATTGCACGCCTTGCCTCGGGCTGCCCCCGGGCAGGAACAGATCCTCACGTTCGCGCCAGCCGAGTTTCAGCAAGACATCGTGCACCGGGCAACAATCGACGATGCTGCTGATGGTCAGATGCAGACCAAGGCCCAGCACGCCCCAGAGCCATCGCGGCGTGCTCAGCGCCAGGGCCGCCAGCACCAGGAGCGTCAGACCGGCCAGCAGCCGGCCGCCTCGATCCACGCTCCACGGCCGCGCGGCCGGATCACTCTTCAACAGGGTCTGCGACATGGATCCATCCTTCTCTTCACTGTGCTGGTTCGGCACTGGCCAGGCGCCACAACTTGACGGTGCGATCGCTGCCCGCGGACAGGAGCGACTGGCCGTCGGGCGCGATGGCCAGACTCGTGAGATAGCTCGTGTGTGCCGAGAATCTGTGCTGCACGCCGGTCTTCAAGTTCCACACTTCGATGGCACCCGACGTGGTGCCAATGGCGAGCAAATTTCCATCTGCGGCATAGGCCAGCGCCGGCGCAACGCCGTAGGCAAGCTTGGTGCCATCCGCCGACAGGGCCACGCGCACGCCGAAGCGAGCCCGCTCGTCACTGTGCAGTTCGTGCAAGACGCGGCCGCTGTCCACGTCGAGCACAATGGCCGCCAAACCGTGCAGCAAGTCCTGGGCGTTGCAGATCAGCTTTGACTTGCGGGTGCGCACGTCGAATATCCAGATGGCCCCTGACGCGGTCGTGTAGATCGCCTTGCGCGTATCGGGTGTGAAGATGGCGGAATCAATGATGACCTGGCCGGGCCGCCCCATTTCGATTGTCTCGGTCTTGCCACTGCGGATGTCGTTGCGACACAGCCGGCCGTTCCACGCCAGCCACGCAAGGGTCGCGCCGTCGTCCGAGATCCTCATGGCTGCCATGCGCGAAGGATGCGGTCCTTGCAGCACCCGCCCGCGTTCGCGTGGCACGTCCCAGAGCGTGACGCGATTCTCCGCGTCACACCAGGCCAGGGAATTGCTCGCAGAATGGAACGAAAGCAAGATGACGTCGTCGGTGTTGTTCCCGAGCCTGAAGTTGTAGAAGGTGGCGATCAGTGCGCCGTTACGCGCGTTGCGAATGCGGAGCTGCTGATCGCGCTCGGCACAGGCAAAGAAGTTGCCGTCGGTCGAGAATGCTACCGCGGCGGCCGGTTCCGCGTAGGTTGCAGTAACTTTCCAGTCGCCCGTGCCAGCCGTGAGGTAGACGACGCCGACGGTGGTGATCGTCGCGGCGGCGGCGGCCGCCGCTGCTTTCGCCTTCACGCTCCAGGTCGAGACGATGCCGCCGAGCTTGGCGAAGAAGCCGGCCGAACCGGCCGCTGCCGCTCCCGCCTGGACCGTCGCTGTCACCAGTGCCATCGGGACGGCGGCGCTCACTTCCTCGGTCAGCACGGCAAGGAGCAAGACGGCGGTGCAGGTAATGCCGCGGCGGTGCAGTCGTTCGCGCAGCAGTTCGCGGCCCTCGCGCAAGCGGCGTTCGATGGTAGGAACCGAGCATTGCATGGCCTGCGCCGCTTCCGCGTTGGTGCGGCCCTCGAGATAGCACAGGATCACGGGCAGCCGGCACTGCTCGGGCAGCTTGCCGAGCTCTTCGTCGAGCAGCGGGCGCAGGTCGGCGCTGGCACCAGGCATCACGGCCTCTTCGCGGCGGGGAAACTCCTGGCGGCGTTGGCGAAACAGACCGGCGCGCGCTTTCGAGGCGACACGGTAGGCGACGCCGTGCAGCCAGCCCGCCAGCTCCCCGCTGGCCAGCGCGCCTGCCTTGCGTGCCAGCACCGTGAACGTGGCCTGGAAGGCGTCTTCCGCATCCTGTCGATGGCGCAAGACACGTTCGCAGACGCGCAGTACCATGCCGCCATGACGACGCACCAGGACCTCGAAGGCCGCATCATCCTGATGACCGGCGAAACGCTGGAGCAATTCGGCGTCTGACACGGCACTCTCACCGGCATCGCGCGTTTCCATGGCCGCTGCCTGCCCGCCTGAATTCGGTCGTGATGGACACCTACTCGACATAGCAGTCTCGCAGAGTTTCATGGACCAGCCAAGCCACTGCATGTGTCGTCAAATCCTCGCCACGCAGCACACGGAACACCGAGGACGTTGTCGCCTGCACCAGGGCCTCGGGCAACTCGTCGTCGGCCGTTTCTAGCAGCCTTCGGAACGTCTGTCCGGGTGATTCAGCAGGTGCGTTCGGCATCGAGTCACCGCGGGGCGAATGTGAAGGCCCAAGGTTGTCTCATAGTTAACTGCCCGCCAGCCGGTGAAGACCATCAAGAAAATGTCGGCGCGGAGAGTCAGTGCGAGGGAATCTTGACGGGAAAGCCCGTCCCCGGACCTCGAAGTTCGGTGCCGTCTTTCCGAGCGTGTGAAATTGTCGATGTCGGTCAACGGGACGTGTAGGGCGACAGGGGAAGAACGAAGATCGTGCCGTCGCCGAAGCCAACGGCCAGGCGCTCGTTGTCGGGGCTGACAGCTAGCACCTGGGCGTGTTGCCCTTGGGCCAGGACCGCAGTTATTTTTCCGCTGGCAAGGTCGACGATTTCCACGTGGCCCGTCCTGGTCACGCAGGCCAGCAAGCGGTCGTCGTCAAGGAAAGCGACAGTGGGGGCGCCGAAGGCTGCGCGGACTCCATCGTGACGCAACACGACTCGTTCACCGAGCCTGGTTGCTTCCCACACCTGGGCAACGCCGCGCACTCCGACGCCGGCCAGGTAACGGGGTTCGTCCCCCTGTGCTGAGTCGGCGGGATGCTGCCCTTCGGTGCGGCCATAGACCACGAAGCTGACCGCGCCAAGGGCGTGGGACGCAGTACCGTCGGGCCGGAGACTGCCCTGGGCCGCCCAGGTCGGCACGCCGCCACGCTTTACCACAAAGCGTGAAATCCACGCCGTACGATGAGTGTTCTCCTTGCCGCCAAGGTGGACATCCAGATGCCAGCCGCCGTAGCAGAGAAACCGGCCGTCCCTGGAATAGGCAATCGCGTTGCCCCAGCCGGAATAACCCCGCGGTAATTCGCCGAAGGCGATCTTGGCTTTGCCGTCGCCAGCCAGGCCGACGAGTTTCTTGCCCGTGGCCAGTATGAGCTGATCCACTCTTCGATTGACACCTGTATAAGCGAGCATTTGCTGATCGGGAGAAAAAGCGACGCTGTAGATCGGGTAGGTCTCGGGCCGGGCGAGCAGCCTGGCACCGGTGTGGCGGTCCCACACCACGAGCTGATTGTCGTTGCCGCCGGCGGCCAGGGCCGTATCACTGAGGGCCAGGCCCACAGGCTGCTTGACCCCTTCGAACGAGCGTGCCGTCCGTCCCGCGTCCACGTCCCAGAGGCGGATGCCGCCCGAGCGGTCCGCAGCAGCCAGCCAGCGACTGTCCTCGGAAAAAGCCAGGTTGACAATGGCATCCTCGTGACCTTCGAGCCGCATCGGTCCACTGCTGGCGGAAAAGACCATGGCCAGCGCGGCACAAGCCAGCAAGCCGGCGCCGATCCAGAACCTGGGCAACGCGAGCCTTGAGCCTCTGGAGGCTGCCTCCAGGGCCGCCGCGGCGGCAGCGCTGGTCGCGCCGATCTTCAGCGGCGGGGAGGCGAACGCGGCTTCCTTCGTCATGAAGGTGGCCAGCACGGACGCAGACACAATCAGGCCGCGGTGGACCAGCAACTGCCGCAACTTCTCCAGCCCTTCACTGGCGCGCCTCGACAGTGTGCCGCGCGGGCAACCCGCCAGACGGGCTGCCTCCTCCTGGTCGCGATCTTCGAGGTAGCGAAGCACCACGGCCTCGCGCAGCCTGTCGGGCAGCCTCCCCAGTGCCAGGTCGAGTTCTTCACGCAGTTCGCCTGCGTCGCACCGGGCAGCGTGCGCGTGCAGCTCAGCACTGGCGATCCTCTCGCGTTGTTGTCGACGTGCCTGCCCGCGCCGCAGGTTGCTCACGGTCGAGCGCGTGAGCCCGTGCAGCCAGGCCCCCAGCGGCCCCTTGACACGCTCTGGATGCTCGAACAACA
>JBFWSD010000782.1:0-4258 GCA_050248575.1 Gemmataceae bacterium | reverse complement strand
GAAAGGACGAACCACTGGACTTCTCGTAGACGGCTGTCTGCTCCACGAAGGGCAGGATCTCGGAGAAGAGAGACTTCCAGGTGCTGTCGTAACCGGAGGGGTTGCCCTGGCACAGGGCCGGGAAGCGGGCCCGCGTGTCATGGAAGCCATGCAAGGCGAGCGTTAGCTGCTTGAGGTTGTTCTGGCAGCGGGCTCGGTTAGCAGCCTCGCGGACTTTCTGAACCGCGGGCAAGAGCAGCCCGATCAACACGCCGATGATGGCAATGACCACCAGCAATTCGATGAGCGTGAATCCGCGTCGGGCAGGACGAAGTCGCGTCATGGCAGCCCCTCCACCTTGATGCATACATGCATGCATGCATTATACGATAAGGCGGAAAAGGAGCGTTGTCAAGCGTCGTTCCCTAAAACTCTTACTGGATAAATGGTTACGCGAGCCAGGCACTGGAAGATGGGTCAGCGCGGCGACGGTATGGCCAATCTGGAAACCATGGATTCGCCGCCCCTGGCGTCGACGGCATCGTGCGAGTATTGGGCCTGCTGGTCTTCGAAGAGGACCTGCCTGGTCGCGCAGGCTTCGCATTGATTGACACGCTGAGCTTTGCAGGCCGCGCACACGTGAATTTCTCGGCCGCAGCTCGCACAGTTCGTCCGCACACACAGCGGCTTGTCGGCGGGCCGGAAATAATGTTCCTGCATGTTGAAGCACACGACATGCATGATCAGCCCCTCGTGCCGAAGGTTGCATCGTGGTTGTTGATCAAGATCGGTACGGCATTCTGGAGTGGGCTGCTTGCAAGGCCGGGGACCGAAGCCCGCTTGACGCTGCCACAGCGCTGACAGCGTTGTGTCCAGCCCTGCTCGGGGTGCCATGCCGGATCCACGCCATGATGAAGCCCCAGACAGCACAAGATTTGTCCGAAGGTGGCCATGAGAATCCCCTTGTTGCCCGGTGTTGGATCTGGTCCACACCTAGGTAACGCGGGGGCGTGACACTCTTGGGGGAACAGACAATCAGGCTTGCGGGGTGTCGCCCGGCCTGCGCGACCGCAGGCGCATCCACCAGACGAGAACGAGGGCACCCAGCCCCAAGCTCAGGGCAGGCAGGCCCCACGAACGCTGCTTCTTTTCCGCGATGGGGATGGTAGGGGGGGTGGAGACGATGTTCTCCGAGTTTTCGCCGGTCAAGGCAGACTCGACCGGCCTGGTCGCATCGGTGGCAGCAGCCGTCGGCGCTGCTCCCCCGATTTCGGACGGGTCGTTTGCGGCCGCGAACGCCGACGCAGAATCGTTCTCTTCCACGTCGAACATGTCCAGACTGTCGCTCAGCACGACGTCGAGTACTTCGACCGAGAGCGAATAGATTGTCGTTTGACGGAAGAGCAGCCAGAGCGCCAGGCCGGGGTCGGTGTCCTGCTGTGCTTCGAGTCGAAGTTGCTCGAAAGCCTCATCCACGCCGATCACCTGGTCGGTGACGATTTCGGACTCGATCAGGGCCAGGTCCAGTTCCTCGTCGGTCTTGTCGTCGTCGCCCGCTTCGAATTCCACACCCGAGCCCAGTTCCAGGTCTCTGCTGAGCGGCGTGGGAATGGTCAGCAGGGTGGCCACCTGCAACAACGAAGCTGCATCGCCTTGCAAGGGCAACAACTCCGCAACCTGACTCGAATCACTGCCAATGGTGGCCTGGGCGAGCGCGGCCTGCACCAGGAACGACCCGAAGCCGAGTTGCAGCGACGTCTCGTTGACCAGCACCGAGCCATCGATCTGGAAGGCGAATTGCAGGAAAAAGGCAGACTCCACCCCCTCGGTGCTGACGTAGAGGCTGAGCGTGCTGGCACTGAATCCAGCGAAGGCCAGGGCCGTGGGGTGCGGCACCAGACCGGACTGGATCGAATCGATGAGATTCAGGCCGTTCGCGCCCCCGGCGAACAGGGCAATCTGCCCATCGAGGTTGTTCGCGACGACCAGGTCGAGCGTGCCGTCGTTGTTGAAGTCGCGGGCGAAGGCCGCCACGGGCCTGAGTCCGCCCGAAGCGAACTCGAGACCTGCCGTTCCCGAGCCAAGATTGGCGTAGAAAGTAAGGGTGTTCGAGCCGGCATTGAGGCTCACCAGATCGAGGCCCGCCAGGCCGTCGAAGTTGCCAATCAAGGCCTGCTGCGGATTGCTGCCGACAGCGTAAATGATGGGTGACTGATCGTTGAAGAAGCCTTGCCCCAGGCCGGCGAGCACGGCCACCGTGTTGGACTGGCTGTTGCTCACGACGATGTCCACGAAGCCGTCGCCCGTGACATCGGCGACCGTGGTGGAACTGGGTCCCATCCCGCCGCTATGGACGCGCAGGCCATCGATCAAGGTGAAGCTCGCGCCGCTGCCCTGGCCCAGGAGGATGCTCACATCGTTGGAGCCGGAGTTGGCGACGATCACATCGGGCACCAGGTCGTCGTTGACGTCTTGAATGGTGATGCCCGTGGGGGTCGTGCCCGCGCTGAAGCCAGGCCGGCCCGTGAGTGGATTGATCAACGGCTCAAACGATCCATCGGCCTTGCCGAGATACACCAGCGCTTCATTGTTGCCGCTATTGGCGATGACCAGGTCGGGTCGGTTGTCCCCGTTGAGGTCGCTGAGCTGAACGGCGCCGGGCGCCAGGAACGGGTCGCTGATGCCTTGCGGCGTCGCGCCCCCGGGCGTGCCAAACTCTACAGAGACGCGATCCATGGTCGCATTGCTGAACACGAAATCATCGCGGCCATCCCCGTTCAGATCGGCGACGGCCAGGGCAATGTGATTGGGCGCATGATGGGGCTGGAAGGTGCCGTTGCCCTTGCCAAAGAGCACCTGCACGTCGCCATAGACATTGCCAACGACGATGTCGATGTTGCCGTCGCCGTCCACGTCCGCCAGCTGGAGGCCGCTCGGCAAGGCGCCCGCATTGTAGGTGATGTCTTGCTTGACCAGACCTGACGCCGTGCCGAGATAGTTGGTCAAGCCGGAATCGGTCAGGACAACCAGGTCGGTGTAGTCTGGGGTTGAAGCATAGTGGTCATTGTCCAGATCGCCGGCGGCCAGCGCCTCACCGAAGCCGTCCATCGGCATGGTGATCGGATTGGCGAAGCGGCCCTCACCCAGACCGGCCAGGATGCCGATGGTGGATGTCCCCACGTTCAGCGTGATCAGGTCGAGTATGCCGTCAGGTCCTCCGTCAGGTCCGACGACATCGGCGGCAATGACTGCGTTGGTGAGATCGGCGCCGCTGATGCCGCCCCTTTCGATCAGGTGGTATTCACCCGTGCCGGCTCGATAGCGGGCCGCATCGCGCGGCTCGCCCCCGTCCAGGCGCACTTCGGCTTCGCTCGCGAACTGATTTGCCACCACGAGGTCGAGCCCACCCGAGTTGTCCAGGTCCGCCAGCGTGAATCCGGTAATGGAAAACTTGAAGTGCTCACCAGGTTGGCCAAGACCATCTGGCGCAAAAGAGGCAGGGTCATAGCTGTTGCCGACCGGGTTGTACCGAAACGCCATCAAGCCGGAGCCGCCCATCGCATCCGAAATACCTATGAAGCGGACTACGAAGATGTCCTCGGTCTCTCCTTCCGCGTTGATGATCTGGGCAACTTGAACCTCGGCCGGGATCGAGGCATTGTGGCTGCCGACCAGGTAGTCGGTTGTGTTGAACGCGCCGTCCTTGAAGGTGAAGAGCGTCAACGTGTCCTCGCCCTGATCGATGCTGACCAGGATCTTTTCGCCCCCAGGGCCGTTGAGCACGGCGACACCGCTCGACGGCGTGCCCGGGTTGATGACGATGGGAGCATCGAAGGTGCCGGGGTCATCGGTCCGGCCTTTGCGAAAAAGCAGATTGCCGTTGGCGGCCGCGATGACAATGTCCTCGGCGCCGTCGCCATCGATATCCTCAACGACGGGCGTCTGGTGCACGTTGCCAATGATCTGCTGCGCTGCCCCAAAGCCGAACTGCCCCTGCCCGTTGGTCATGTGCAGGTTGAGGAAATCCGGGCCATCGGGTGTCGAAGACACCGAGACGATGTCCGGCCGATTATCGTCGTTGAAATCGGCGATGATCACGTTGATCAAGGTTTCGCCCGGCACCCTGCTTGCGAAATCGATCTGGGTGACCGGCCCGCTTCCACCACCTGGTCCACCACCTGGCCCGCCTCCCGGTCCGCCGCCTGGTCCACCTCCTGGTCCGCCGCCTGGTCCACCGGAACCGCCGCCTGATCCACAGTTGCCGACGCCTGTTCCACCG
>JBFWSD010000781.1:0-4258 GCA_050248575.1 Gemmataceae bacterium | reverse complement strand
AACACATGCCGATAGAAATTCTTCACTCTCTGGTCTTCCACGTCCGTGATCAGGCGCAACACCTCCTCCGGCGACATGTCCCCTTCCAGCAGCGGCCGGCCCAGACGGATCAGCTCCTCGATCAGCATGACTCCACCCCCTGTCCCAGTGACTCCACGGTCCCAAAGCCACGGGAGACAGACTTGCCAATACCGATGTGCCCCGGTAGCGCGAAGTTTATGCGAAACGTCCCCCGGAAGCCGAGCATCGACACGCCCTTCAGCCGCACCCGTGCGGGCCGAAGCCCGCCCGCGTCGGCTGTTAATCGGGCCGCGACGCGGTGACAAAACGACTTGGCCAGGGCTAGACAGTTGCCGATGAGGATGCGCTCCAGAAGTGCTTGCCGGTCAGCAGCACCGGGGAACGCTTCGTAGCGACGGTGATTCTCCTGATTGAGCGCCAACCAAGGGGAGCAGAAGCGATAGGATATAGATTGTTCCACCTCGCCGAACGGCTCGCGCCGGCGCCCCAAGGTTCCTTCCAAAACCGGCAGTTCCTCGGCGCCGAGGCGGGCGGCGTCGACCTGACGCCAGAGCTGCTCGACGATAGCGCCCCCTTCCGCAATGCCAATCAGGTGGGCGACGCGGTCGAGTACTTTGAACTGCACGCGTGGGTAGTCGTAGAGCAACCGTCCGTCCTGCCGATGGTGATGTAGCAGTGGTTCGTCGGCGCAGACGTGTCCGAAGAAGCCTCGTAAGTGCGTGGCCTCGCTAGGCACCAGAGGGCGTCCGAAGCGGAGGCGGTATTCGGTAATTTCGAGAGACATGTCTTAACTCCGCGTGGCCGCGCCCTCGTCATTGTGGAGAGCACTTGTGCCCGACCGCAACGCCCCCAGACAACCAACTCGCCACCTCGCCTCAAATCACCTTCGTCAACACCTCATCCGCCACCAACTGCCGGTCGAAGCCGTGTCCGACCACCCGGACCTTTTCGAAGTCCTCTCGGCACATCGGGAAGATGAACACGGCGTCGGTCTCCAAGTCGAGCACTTCCTCGCTGAACAGCAGGATCTCTTCGACTCGATTCGGCGCAATGTCGCCTAGGAAAACGCTCTTCTGGACCCGGTACAGACCGAAGTTCAGGCAACGCTTGGCAATTCTCGTCCTGGTCCTGTCCTTGGTGATGTCATACACGACCCATGTCAGCATGGCGGCTCCTTCTCGTTCGGACAGCCCTCAAGCGCAGACGCGTCAGTCTCTTCTTCGTCCAACTCGGGCTTGTTTTCCCTGGCAGCGTTGGCGTCGTCCCAGAGGACGCGGGTCTCGACGATCTTGGGCATGTCGCGTTTGCTCAGAAGCGCGTTTGCCAATCCGTGAGCCTCGAACTGGATCACGTCCCGCTGCTTGATGTTACGGGACTTGCGCAGTTGTCCTTGCACCGGATAGCGCACCCGCTTGTCGAGTCGTTCGTTGAACAGCGGAACAAAGGCGGCCCGGCCTTCCTTGCTGAGCGCGATGCCGCCCGGCACCGGTTCAAACCACTCGGCCAACACTCGCCGGCCGGTGAAGAGAAGTACGGTTGCCCGCTCGCCCAGAATCCGGAATGGCTCGATGAGATCGTAGACCAGCGATTTCTTCGCGTAGTTGTCGGTATGAAGGAAGCCGACGAAAGGATCGAGGCCAGCGATAATGCACGCCTTCTCCACGATGGAGTACAGAATGCCGAAGGAGTAGTTGAGCATCGCGTTGAAGCCGTCGGCGGCGGGATGGCGGCTGCGGCCCTCAAAGCGATAGCCCTGCGGCATCAGATCGCTCAAGCAGGCGAAATATGCCCGGCCGGCGCTTCCCTCCAAGCCCATGATGGATCCGCGTTGCTCGTCCAGCGTGCCGGAAAGCCCGCGCAACTTGCTCAGACACACTTCCAGTCCGTCGATGGCCGGCCGGAAGAGACGCTCCTGACCCGACCGGCGATGCTCGAGTTCCTGCAAAAATTCCTGCTCGTTCCGCACCTTGGCCTCCACCCACTCCCGAACGAAGCCGAGCCCCTCGGCAGTATCAGCGACTTCCAATTGACGCCGACGGATTGTGGTCGTGCTACCAAGACGCCCCTGCCAGATCCGGCCATACGGCTGGCCGGTCACGTCGAGGAATACGATGTCGACGTTGTGCGCGATCGCCAGTTGCACCACATCGCTGGAGAAATGCACACCGGTCGTGATGAGGATGCTCTGCACCTTGTGAGCGGATACCGCCAATTCTTTCTCACCGGCGCGTACGATGAAGCGATCGCCCTGCTTGCGTAGGCTGGCCCCGAAAGTATTGATAACCAATTGCATTGCCAGCGATATTCTAGAGTCGTGCCAGGGAAGTAGACTGAGCCGTAGGCCATTGCCAGGGCGGAGCTCTGGTCGCGATAGTCGACGCCATTTCGCTTGGCCGAATCCTCGAGGGCGGCACCGCCAGGTCCCGATGCGGGTGGATCTCAAGTACTTTTTCCGCGGAACGGGCGTTCGGATAACGCCCCTCACGGATCATCCTGTCGAGTAGGAGAACGCGGCGGATCGGTGGACGTGTGGCGACACGCATGACTGACGCTCGATGATGGACGGATCAAAGATGCCGGGGACAATATAGCTCATCGAGGATGGCAAATACCGCCATACTGCCAGGAATTCTGAGATTTTCGAGGGGTACCGTCGCCAGGTGATGAACGGGTTTGCAGGCGAAGACTTACGAACATCCGCTTGCCACATTCTCTACCCGCTTTCTGGCAGGGCTTCAGCGGGCAGAGTGATGAGGGGATCGTCACTTCACCGATGAAGGGCTCGTCGGGCATCTTGAGTCAGGATGGCCCCGGCCGCCCCCCGCGACAGCTCCTCGAGTAGCTGCCGGGCCTGCGCCGTGCCCAGCCTTTCCAGCACCTCGATGGCTCGCAACGCACGCAGCACCTCGGGGCCGTGGTCCAGTTTGTCGAGCCGGGCGAGCAGTCGTTCGAGGCGGCGGCGGACCTCGAGCGGCGGCTGGCCGGCCAGTGCCTTTTCGAGACGGGGCGCGGCCAGCCTAGCAAGCTTCTCGAGTTCTTCGGTTGCCCGCTCGCGCACCATGAAATCGCCATCGTCCAGGTCGTCGATCAGGCCATCGATCCTCTTGGCGTCAGGTGCGGGGATCGGTGACAGTTTGCTGCGGCACAGGCCAACGGCGACCTCTGGCGCCATGGCCAGCCTGTTGATGGCCTGGTAGGCCCTGGCCGCATCTTTTCCGGCGAGGTCGTGCCACAGGGACTCGGCCTCTTTGCCCACTATCGACTACACCCCTGCACGGGCGCTTATCAGCCGAAGTGACATCGTGATTTTTGCGGGGCCAGTAACACGGGCCACGACCAAGTAGATTCTACAACTGCTTTCAGGCGGCGCGACACAAGTTGTTGACAATCAGATGCGGTGGTCGACAATCGGAACATGCACGAGTACGACCATGCCACCGACAGCCGGAGCGAAGGACCTCCTGATCCTGCCAGCGGCGTTCGCTATCGCGTGCTGGGAATGCTCAGCCTCCTGTCATTCATCCTCTACCTTGATCGAATCTGCATCGCTCAGGCCGTACCGGCCATGGAGGCGGACCTGGGCATCTCGCACACGGCCATGGGGTTGGTGCTGGGAGCCTTTACGGTTGCTTATGGGCTCTTCGAAGTGCCAACCGGGCACTGGGGCGATCGCTACGGTTCGCGCGGTGTGCTAACCCGCATCGTGCTGTGGTGGTCGGCGTTCACAATGTTGACCGGGGCGGCCACGGGCCTGATCATGCTGTTGATCGTCCGTTTTCTGTTCGGCGCCGGCGAGGCAGGAGCCTTGCCGAACTCGGCCCGGGTAGTGGCACGCTGGTTCCCCGCACCAACGCGAGGGTGGGCGCAGGGGGTCGTCATTGCTTCGGCATTGGTGGGCGGAGCAATCTCGCCGATGGTGGCGGAATCGTTGATTCAGACACTCGGCTGGCGCTGGGCCTTTGCGGTGCTAGGCTTTCCAGGAGTGCTCTGGGCCGTCGTCTTCTATCGCTGGTTTCGCGATGATCCAGCGAAGCACGTAGCGGTGAACGAGGCCGAGTGCCGCCTCATCGGCGCGCATGCCTCCTCAGAATTGCACGAACACCCGCCCGTGCCGTGGCGACTCGTACTGCGAAGTGCCAACATCTGGCTGCTGGGCGCGGTCATCACCTGCGCCGCCTTCACGACATACATGTTCTTCTCGTGGTATCCAACCTATTTGCAGGACGGCCGTGGCGTG
>JBFWSD010000780.1:0-4259 GCA_050248575.1 Gemmataceae bacterium | reverse complement strand
TTCTTGATCTCATGGTGCAAGCCCGATGCCAGAGTGCCCAGACTGATGGACTGCTCCAGGCGCCGCATCCGATCGTCTAGGAGCACGGACTCCGTGACGTCTCGCAGGTGGATGACGCACCCAAGCGCACAGTCCTGGTCGTCTTTCAAGACGTGACCGTCCACGCGCAAGCGCAGCGTTCGGCCATTCCGCTCCACAGCGAATTCGCGATCCCGCACTGTCGCTGTTCGAACCACAACATCCAGGTAGATTTCGACTAGCGGTACACTGGAGATCGCTGCCAGCGGCTGGCCCACACAATCAACGGTCGTGTCTAATAGCTCGATTCCTGCGGAGTTGATACTAGTAAGTAGCCCCTCGCGATTGGCCGTGACTACGCCCCGGTCCATGCTCGCCAGAATGTCGTACGCCAGCAACTTCACCTGGCGCAAACACTTCTGGCTGTGTAGATAGCGTTTTTGCTGCCACACGAGCGACACGATGCAAAGCGTTACACTCCCTGACACGATCAGACTCAGCACGAATTCCAGGCTATCCTGCAGCCGAAGAGCTATTTGGGACTGGTCTCCGACAGGCGCAACGATGTGGCTGCGGTTCTCTTGGAGGATCGAATAGGCCAAGACAAGACTCGTCGAAAAAGCCACGACGAGGGCTAATTCGACCAGCCGCTTGGCCACGGAGTAGTTGGTCTCGACCTCGCTGTTTCTGACGCGGAACATCTTACTCCGCCTGGCTAGGCTGCAAATTCTTGCACAACGATTGGGCCGTTGTAGTCTGCCCAACAAATTTTCGTTCATGATATCGCGCAAATCGTCGGAATGCCAAGCGTGCGCCGCGCGTGGTCCTCGCAGGCACGCGAATTGCTCACCATCGGGTGAGATTTCCATTCCTACCCGGAGGGCCATCTTGATGACAGCGAACGAGGGTGGCGATGCCGAGCCCTTCTGCGCCTATCGCATGACGGTTCGAGTCGAGTTACCCAACCAGCCTGGGCAATTTGCCCAGCTTGCTGCGGCAATCGCGGAAGAGAACGCCAACCTGGGAGCCATCGACATCGTCGAGGCCCGGGCGGACAAGAAGACTCGCGATGTCACCTTCGATGCCCAAAGTGAAAGTCATGCGCAGCGCGTGCTTGAGAGGCTGCGCGACTTGCCACTGGTCCGCGTGCTCTTTGCATCCGATCGCATCTTCCTCTTGCATTTGGGGGGCAAGATCCACACGCAAAACAAAGTGCCAGTGCTCACACGCAACACTCTCTCCATGGCCTACACGCCAGGCGTGGCCCGTGTCTCTCAGGCAATTTTTGCGAACAAGAGCCTGGTACATGCGTTCACGAGTAAGGGAAACAGCGTCGCCGTGGTGAGCGATGGCTCGGCGGTGCTTGGGCTGGGAAACCTCGGGCCCGAGGCGGCGTTGCCCGTGATGGAGGGCAAGGTGATGCTTCTGAAGGAGTTCGCCAACATCGATGGTTGGCCCATCTGCCTGGACACACAGGATACGGAAACAATCGTGCGCGCCGTTGCTGCCCTGGCTCCTTCCTTTGGGGCGATCAATCTGGAGGACATCAGTGCGCCGCGCTGCTTTGACATCGAAGATCGATTGAAGAACCTGCTGGACATTCCTGTCATGCATGACGACCAGCACGGTACGGCTGTCGTGTTGCTCGCTGCTTTGCGAAACGCTTTGAAGGTTGTCGGGAAAGACCTGGATCGGGTCAAGGTCGTCGTCAACGGCCTGGGGGCGGCGGGAACGGCTTGCTGCCGCATTTTGCTTGCGGGTGGCGTGCGCCAGCTGACTGGTTGTGATCGTCAGGGCGCCGTACTCCACACGGCAGGCGCCGGCTTGACCCGTGCGCAGCATAATTTGCGTGCCTGCATCCACTTCGATGAACCGTTCTTGACGCTGCGCGAGGCGCTGGCGGGCGCGGACGTCTTCATCGGTCTATCCGCCGGCAACATTCTGCATGCGGCAGACCTCTGCACGATGGCCAGGGACCGCATAGTCTTCGCCATGGCCAATCCGCAACCGGAAATTGCCCCCAGCGTGGCGGCGCCGCTATGCCGCATCCTGGCGACGGGACGTTCCGATTTCCCGAACCAAGTAAACAACGTGCTCGCCTTCCCGGGCATCTTTCGCGGCGCCCTCGACGCGCACGCCCGTATTATCAACGAACCGATGAAGCTGGCCGCGGCGCAAGCGATTGCTGATGTCATTCCTGAGGACCATCTGTCGGAAGATTACATTGTGCCAAGCGTCTTCGACAAGCGTGTCGTACATGCGGTCGCCAGGGCTGTCGCCCGCGCCGCTCACGACAGTGGCGTGGCCCGGCGCCGCAAGCACGATTTCTTAAGAAGACCCGTCGAAGGTGTTGGCCGGAATGATGAGCGGCGCCGAGGCTGACTCGAAACGGCGATGGGCAAGGATTGAGCAAGTTTAATGGATGACACCACATGATTGAACGAACTGTCAAGGCGATGAACTCCCCATCTGTTTGGGACGCTGAAATCCCGCTGCCGTCTGGCTATCGCGCCGGGCATTTGCTGAAACGCACCAAACGCACAGAGATCTGGACCGCCCTCACTGCGGATGAGCGACCGCGCGCGATCAAGTTGATTCAGCTCGTGGACCCCCAGGCGATGATGCACGACAAGGGCGTCCTCGATGGTCTGCGCAACATGCGACACGGGCAGCTCGTGTCCATCGACTGGATTTCCTCTCACCGAAACTTACTGATGGTGGTGATGGAGTTGGCCCAGGGCAGCCTCGGCGACCTGTTTGACAATCAACTGGGGCAGTTTGGTGTGCCCTGGCCGGCAAGCAAGGTTTGTCGATACCTGGTTCAGGCCGCCCAGGCGCTCGATTTCCTCAACACGTGCCAGCACCCGCGTGGCGGGCAACTCGTCGCGCTGCAACACGGCAATCTCAAACCCAGCAATCTGCTGCGCATTGGGAGCACAGTCAAAGTGACGGACCCCAAGCTATCGTCACAAACGAACTATGAACAAGCAGGGGATCGACTACTCGGCACGCTCCGTTACGCGGCCCCCGAAGTTTTCCACGGTTGGGTCAGTGAGCACTCCGATCAGTACGCGCTGGCGGTCATATACTGCGAGTTTCGTGGCGGCCGCCGGCCCTTTCGTGATCCCCCGGCTGGAGTGGATCCCGGCTATGTGCGACCCGAGCCCGACCTGACCATGGTTTCCGAAATCGAGCGCGACCACGTTGCACGGGCCCTTGCCGTGTGCCCGCACGACCGTTGGCCTTCCTGTGAAGCGTTCATCACTGAGCTGTCAAGAGAATGAACCGCGGGCCGCTCCTGGAACGTCCTCAATCCTTACGATTTAGTAAGATTTTGCTTGTCTGTTTTAGGACTTCGGTTAGCATGTCCAAAATGAAACGGTGGACCCCACTCCAGACAACTCGACAATCCCGGTGGAGTCGGGTGGCCCATGTCGTCCGTTTGGCGATCTGCCTGTTGGTCGTATCGATCATTGCCACCAATCAGACATTTTCTGCGTGCCCGGTCATCACGATGAGCGTCGAAGAAGGGCAGCCGTTGCCGTTCGACCAACTGGAACTCCAAGAGGACGATGCGCTGCCTGCGATCACAATAAATCTCAGTTGCGGCGCTCTTTCGTTCGCGACCGCACTTGACAGGCAACCTCCCTCTGCCTCCCCATTTTCCCTCGCCTCCAACCGCTCGGTTCGTCTGCAAATCTGAGCCCCTCTCTCGAGACAGCAGCACCCGCTTCGCGTGTACCGCGTCCTCAAGGAGGGATTTCTACATGTCTTCGTCCGTCATCAGTGAAGTTCCGCGTGGGAACCTTCAAGGAGTCGGTAGCTACTTCCGCTTCGACGTTGTGGCCGGGTTCCTGGTGTTCCTGATTGCCTTGCCCCTGTGTTTAGGCATCGCACTGGCCTGCGGCTATCCGCCGCTGGCGGGCATCTATACGGCCATCATTGGCGCCATCGTCTGCAGCCTCCTCAGTAATTCGGAACTGACGATCAAAGGGCCGGCGGCTGGTCTGATCGTGATCGCGCTGGGGTGCATCCAGGATTTTGGGGGTGACGGCGCCATCGGCGGATTCACCGGCGCGGACCTGAACGCTTACCGAATGGCTCTGGCCGTCGGCGTGGTGGCAGCCATCTTGCAGATTGTGTTCGGACTGCTCCGCGCGGGAATCCTGGGGGAGTTTTTCCCGATCTCGGCGGTACACGGCATGCTCGCCGCCATTGGGATCATCATTATCGCCAAGCAG
>JBFWSD010000779.1:0-4267 GCA_050248575.1 Gemmataceae bacterium | reverse complement strand
TGCTTGAGGTCGTCGAGGATCCAGTCGGTGGTGGCGTGATCGATGGCCGATTTGCCCGTCAATGCGCCGAAGCCGGGCAGGAACACGCCCGTCTCATCAAGCGGGGCAATCGGCGGCAGTTTCTGCTCCTTGCCCAGGCCAAAGTCTTCCTTACCGCAGCCCGGCGCGATGTGCACGATGCCCGTACCCTCGGTTTCGCCGACCAGCTCCCAGGGGATGACTCGATGGAGCTCCCTGGCACACTTCGCCGGGGCCCATTGCTGTTGCAGGACAACATCGGCCGTTTCGGCGGGATAGCCGGCTTCATGCTGCTGCGCGGGCAGCTCATCGAACGGGCCGTCGTAGGTCCAGCCTACCATCTCCGACCCTTTTGCCTCGCCGACGATCTCGTAGCCTCCTCGTTCCTTGAAGATCTGCTCGAGCGTCCGCAACCTGGGGACGCCGGTCTCTTCAAAGAGTTTTTTCTCGGCGGCGAGCCGCTGGAAGGTGAACGCTCCCTTGGCGAGATAGTAGATCTGGTCACGATGGCTTACCCGCAAATAGGTGAGCTCGGGATTGACGGCCGCCCCGACATTGCTCGACAGCGTCCACGGAGTGGTGGTCCAGACGAGCAGGTTCTCGCCCGGCTTGTCGCGGAGCGGAAAACGCACAAAGACGGCGCGGTGGGCCACCTGGAAGTAGCCCTCGTGCATCTCCATCTGGGCCAGACCGACCGAACAACGCGGGCACCAAGGCATGGAATCATAGCCTTTATAGATCAGCCCGCGCTCGTAGCATTTCTTGAGGAAGCTCCAGATCGAGTAGTTGTTCACGTCGGACAGGGTGTAGTAACTGCGCCGCAAGTCGGGCGCCTTCTGCCAGTCTTCCTCATGGTCCCAGTCCATCCAGTAGCCGAGCCGGATCGATTGCTGGGTCTGCACCTTTGCATAGCGGTCGACGCGAGCCTTGCATTCCTGCACGAATCGATCGATGGAAGCAAACCGGTCCCCGGGTACCAGGTTTTCGATGTCGCGCTTCGATTGGAGCTTGAGTTCTTTTTCGACCTCGACCTCGACCCAGAGCCCCTGGCAATCGAAGCCGTTCTGGTAGCGCTGCTCGTGGCCGGTCATGGCGAAGTAGCGCTGGAAGGCATCCTTGTAGGTGCGGCCCCAGGCGTGGTGGACGCCCATCGGGTTGTTGGCCGTGATCGGGCCATCCAGGAACGACCACCTCGGCTTGCCCTTGTTCTGGGCCAAGAGCTTCTCGAAAGTCTGGTTTTGCTGCCAGAACTCGAGGATGGCCCGTTCCTGGGCCGGAAAATCCACCTGCGTCTCGACCTTGTCAAACGGCATGTGCGAAACCTCGTCCCGTCGGTGAAAACGTCATTCTATACCGACCGGGTAGCCCGAACCACCGAAGCGCGGAGTCTCATGGAAGAGTGAGAGAGATCCGGCAGGTTCGTTCTGTTCAAAGAACTAACGGATCACCGAGGTCAGATCAGAGCATCACATGGTGCTTGTCGTTGCGGTACAGGATGGCCACGGGCACGTTCTCGGCCAGGAAGGGCTGCTCGTTCATCACCAGCAGGCTGACCTGGACCTTGTGCTGGATCGTCTGCCCCTCGGGAGTGACAAATTCATACTGAATCAGGCCGCCCTCGAAGCTGAGAATCCGGCCCGGCAGGCGTGTGCCGTGCTTGATCAGCTGGCGCATCTGATAGGCCAATCCGCCAAGGATGGCGGCGAGGCCGAGGCCGGAGACCAGGATGACTCCTGCGAACACGGCAAAGTTCAATTTCTGGCGGCCCGCGTCGCCCGTCAGCACCGACCTGGAGGGATCCTCGCGATCATAGAGGACAGAAACTGCCATGCCGGGCTGCAGCCGATCCCAGACATCTTTCGGCAGGCCAGTGCTGCCAGTGATGGTCATACCATCGGCATCGCGGAAGGAATAGTCGAGGTAGTGAGCAGTACCGCCGCGCCGGCTCCACTGGGTGTGTTTGTTGGTCACGACGCACTGTGTGGCCACGCCCGAGCTCTGCAGCCGGGCCGCCTTCAGGTACTCGAGGATCATGATTGGGGTCAATAGTGCAGTGCCCGCAAGCAAACACCAGGTGAAGATGCTGATCATGAACAGACTGCCGGCGGTGGTCGTGATGTATCGCGACTTGCCTTCCAGGAAAGCGGCGTTTTCGAGAAAGGCGAGGAACGGGCGATCAGCTGCCATGTGGCTTCTCCTTGAGTTCAGCGACGCACTGCGCCGATGGGCTCGAGCTGTTTCAGTTGCTTGTCCGCCAGGGCTGCGTAGCAGTCGGGCAGGTCGAACTTCTCCAGCACGTGGGGCAAGAACGCAGAGAGGGGCCACGCGTAGTGCTCCGATTCGGCGATCGCGCGATAGGAAGTCAGCCCGTTCTTGAGGGTGACTTGCGTGACGCGGTCGCAGAGCAGGCCGGCGAAGGTGGCGGGGAAGCAGCCCCAGCCCTTGGCGGCCAGGTGAATTTCCGTGTGGCCGTGGCTACCGAGCCAGTCGATGACGCGCAGGACATCGAACGTCTTCTGCCCGACGTACGGGTAATCGAGCATGAAGGAGTGGATGGCGTAGAAGTAGTCGTTGCCGTAGGGCTTGTTGAACTGGTTGACGCCGCAGGTGTCGGGCCGCGATTCGCCGATGCCGCGGACATCGCAGGTGTAGAGCGTCGCCTTGGGCTCGGCCTTGAGCAGTTCGGCGAGCAAGGGCTCGTCGCGCAGTTCCTGATCGCTCGATTGATCGGCGATGTAGAGCAGGGCCCGGCCCGCAGCGCGCGGGGGCCGCGACAGGTGCACTTGATCGGCTAACCGATACACGACGGCGAACACGCCGGGTTCCGTCTCCACCGCGTATGTGGTGAACTGCTTCTTCGGGTATTTGCGATTGCCGATGAGGCGCAGGATGCGGTACTCGGGCAGCCCTTCGCGCGCGGGCAAACGCAGGGCCGCCGCGACTACCTTCTTCAGCTCTTCGCCCGCGAGCTTCGGCCGTTTGGCCAGCGACCGCGCTTTCTCGGCAGTGAAGGAAAACACCGTGCGCGACTTCAGGTCGGCCACTTGCCCCTTGGGCGTACACCACAGGGTCTCGTCTTTCTCGATGGTCAGGGCGGGCTCGGTCTTCGCATCGGAGATGCCCGTGGCCCGGTTGAACCATTGGTACATGGCTTCGCGGTTCTCTTGCGAGTAGCCGTGCGTGGTCGGGCCGATGAACAGCCCGACATCTTTCTCGGCCCCCAGCAAGCCATAGAGTTGTTGCAGCCGACGATACGCTTCCTCGGCGCCGCGGGCATCGAAGTAATCGCGTTCCTTGGCGAGCACGATCACCGGTTTGGGGGCCAGGGCTGCCAGGAAGTCGGAGTGATCCAGGTGGAGGGCCAGTGCTCGCGGCGGGCATTGCTCGGTATCCGCGGGGAGCTCGTTCTCCATGTTGCGGCGGAAGGTGGTCACGAAACAGCTCGGGGCGGCCATGCTCCAGCGCGGCTCGACGCCGCACAGCCAGGTAGTCATGGTGCCGCCGCCGGAGTTGCCCGTGACGCCGATCTGCTTCGGGTCGACCTCGTCGCGCGTGAGCAAATAATCGAGGGCGCGGATGCCGTCCCAGGCCCGCCAGCTACCGAAGAACTCGCCAACCAGGAACTGCTGATTGCCGGCGTGCAGGTGTTCGCCGACGCCGACGCGGGGCCGAACCTTCGCATCGACGTGCGTGTACTGAAGCCGTTCGCCTTGCCCGATGGGGTCATAGATGAGGACGACGTAGCCCTGCCGCGCCAAGCCCTGCGCGAAGGACTGATAAGCCTCGGCGGCCTTGCCGTTGTCGGAATGGCCGCACGTGCCAACCACGCCGGGCAGGGGCAGCTTCTTGCCCTTCGGGATGTAGAGGTTCGCCGTCACCAGGAAACCGGGCCGGCTCTCGAAGATCACCTTTTCGATCTTGTACATGTCGCGCTCAACGGTGCCCGTGCTGCGCGGCTTGAGGGGCGTCTTCTCGGGGAACGGGCCAAACGACTGCTGGATGCGCTGGCGCACGTCGAGCACGTAAGCTGCGGCATCGGATCTGGTCTTGAGCTTCGCGCGTGCTTCGTTGCCCGTTTGCTCGGCGGCACGCACGCGGGCCACAAAATACTCGTGGACCATGCGCGGAAAGCGATTGAGCGGCGGCAAGACAGACGCGGCCTGCTGTGCACAGGCCGGCTGCACCAGAGCATCCGACAGCTCGTAGGCCAGCGCCTGCATGCCCAGGAGCTGCAAACATTCTCGACGCG
>JBFWSD010000778.1:0-4268 GCA_050248575.1 Gemmataceae bacterium | reverse complement strand
GCCATGATCACTGCAGATCCCGACCGCATCCTGATGGCGGTCCTCGATCTGACCCATCATCGTCAAGCCGAAGGTAGGCTGGTCTCCAGGCAAGAAGGGTTTCAAATCTTCGCGGACTCCATCAAGGATCTCGCGATCTTCCTCATCAACCCTGAGGGGGTTATCGTCACCTGGAATGCCGGCGCGGAACGAATGTGCGGCTATTCTTCGCAGGAGATCCTGGGTTCGCATTTTTCGCGTTTCCAGAGCGAAGAGAGCAAAACGGCCGCCAGGGGCCGCAACGAACTCAACGAGGCCATCCACCATGGCCAGCTCCGCGAGGAAGGCTGGCGCCTGCGCAAGGACGGCTCGCGTTTCTGGGCCAGCGTACTCCTCTCTCCCATCCATGACAGCAAAGGCAAGCTGCAGGGCTTCTCCAAGATCATTCGCGACATGTCCGAACGGCGCTCCTCCGAAGTGTTGCTTCGCTCCGTGCTCGACAACACGCTCGACGGCATCATCAGCATCGATGCCCTGGGGAATATCCGCTCCTTCAACCTGTCCGCAAGGAAGATCTTCGGCTACCAGGAAGAAGACGTGCTCGGCAAGAACGTCAAGCTGCTCATGCCCGAGCCCTATCACAGCGAGCACGACCAGTATATCGACAGCTATTTGAAAACGGGCGTGGCCCGCATCATCGGCATCGGCCGCGAAGTGACGGGCCGACGCAAGGACGGCTCCACCTTCCCGATGGACCTGGCGGTCAGCGAGTTCAACCTCGACGGCGACCGCCATTTCAGCGGCATCGTGCGTGACATCTCCGAGCGCCGCAAGCTCGAGGATCAGTTGCGCCAGGCACAAAAAATGGAAGCGATCGGCCAGCTGGCCGGGGGCGTGGCTCACGACTTCAACAACCTGCTCACCATCATCGCGGGCCACTCCGAAATACTGTTGCAGCTCGCACCGGCGGATTCACCCTTGCAACGCTCGCTCCAGGAGATCAAGCATGCCGGCGAGCGCGCCGCGGCCCTCACCCGGCAACTGCTCGCCTTCAGCCGTCAGTCCGTGCTTCAGACCCGTGTGCTCAACCTCAACGACCTCGTCGAAAATCTCCAGCGCATGCTGGGCCGTCTCATCGGCGAGGACATCAACCAGTTCCTCAAGCTCGATCCCGGCATCAGTCGCGTTCAGGTCGATGCCGGACAGATCGAACAGGTCTTGATGAACCTCACTGTCAACGCCCGCGACGCCATGCCTCGCGGGGGCAAGCTCACCATCGAAACCAGTGGAGTCATGCTTGACGAGCACTACTGCAGCGAATGCGTCGACGTGAAACCGGGCCGCTACGTGCTCCTCTCTGTCAGCGATACTGGCGAAGGCATCACTCCGGACAACCTCAAGCACGTCTTCGAGCCCTTCTTTACCACCAAGGAACCCGGCAAGGGGACCGGACTCGGTCTGGCGACGGTCTATGGCATCGTCAAGCAGAGCGGCGGTCACGTGGCCGTCTATAGCGAACTTGGCGTGGGCACCACCTTCAAGGTCTACTTGCCCGCCATTGATGCGCCGGCGTCTGTCCCCGAGTCCGCCGCGCCTACAACCCTGCTTGGCGGCAAGGAAACCATCCTGCTCACCGAGGACGACAGCGGCGTCCGCACCATCATCCGTTTTACCCTGGAAATGGCTGGATTCCGCATTCTCGAAGCCGCCAGTGGGGCCGAGGCCGTCCAGCTTTCACGCCAGCTCACCGCCCCTCTCCACCTTCTGGTCACCGACGTGGTCATGCCCGAAATGAGCGGCCGTCAGCTCGCCGACCTGCTGCGCACCGAACGACCGGATCTGAAGGTCCTGTTCCTGAGCGGCTACACCGACGACGCCATCGTCCGCCACGGCATCTTGCACGCCGATGTGGCCTTCCTGCAAAAACCCTTCACGCCCGACGCACTCTTGCGCAAAGTCCGCGCCGTGCTGGATGAGGCTCGTTGATCCGTTTTCAACTCGGACTGAACCCTTGCTGGAGAATCCCTCACCTGGCGAACAATTCGCCAACGGTGTAAGCCCTGGTTTGTTCCGTGTGCCGGGCTCCCCTCGATGCTGGGGGCGAATCCGCTCTTTCTCGTACGCTTCAGTGTGGCAACAGGTCATGGCACCGGAAATGCACTCGGGAAACTCGCGATTCCCGAAGTCATTCCGGAGTAGACCGCGATGAGTGCATCGAGATCAAACTGGCGTCGTGTCTTCCTGTTCGTTGCCGGCATGGGGTTGCTCGTGGTGGTGGCCATCTTGATCTTCAACAGTCAAGGAACCAGGCTGTTCAGCCAGGCGGTGAATCTGAACGAGGAATGGTCGCACCGCATCGAGCAGTTCGCCGACCTGTCGCGGCTGGCCGCGCTTGTCAATGCTCCTGCCAATGACGTCTTCGAGTCCCGGGACGTCGATCAAGAGGCGAAACGACTCGAACAGGCCCGCCGGCGATTTGATGAAGCAATGGCCGTGTGCCGGCAAGACCTGCATGAGCATGTGGCAGGCGATGTCGCCGGCCCGCTGCTCGGTGAGCTGAGCCAGATCGAACTCGAGGTCGACGGCATCACTCGCGAGGCCAACCTGGTCCTCGAGCAATTCCGCCGCAACGAACTGGAAAAGGCCGGGCAGCACATGGCCGTGATGGATCGGCATTTTGTGCAGGCCTCGACCGAGGTCACACATCTCAGGCAGAGGGTAGCCGCCCTGCAGGCGGAACACTTCCGCCGGCAGGAACAAGAGGTGCACGCCCTGCGCTCACAAGAGGTCATGGTGCACCTGATGTTGCTGGCCGTGATGGGGGGCGGGGTGGTTTACTGGTACGCCCTCACGCGCGCCGTGCAGGCCAGCGAGGAAAGAACGCATCTTTTCGTCGAAACCTCCTTCGATGCTTTCATCGGCATGGACGAGGCGGGCCTGGTCGTCGGCTGGAATCGCGCCGCCGAGGAGATGTTCGGCTGGCCGCGCCAGCAAGTCCTCGGCAAGAAACTCTTCGATCTGGTAGTGCCCGAACAGCACCGGAGATTCCACAGCGACGATCTGCGCCGGTTCCTGGCCACCGGCGAGTCGCGCGTCCTCGATCGCCAGCTGGAAATGACGGTGCTGCATCGCGATGGTCATGAGTTCCCGGTCGAACTGGCCGTCACCGCCATTCGCTTGCACGGCCGCTGGCTCTTCAACGCCCTCTTGCGCGACATCAGCGAGCGCAAGCGCGCCGAGACAGACAAGGAAGAACGGCGTCGCCTGTCCGAACTGGCCGCAGGGATCGGCGTGGCTTTGACCATGAAGGACTCGCTGAACGGTATGCTGCAACACTGCACCGAAGCCCTGGTACAGCACCTCGATGTCGCGTTTGCCCGCATCTGGATGCTCAATGAAGCAGAGCAGGTTCTCGAACTGCGTGCCAGCGCCGGGCTGTACACGCATCTGAATGGGGCGCACAGCCGCATCCCGGTCGGGGATTACAAGATCGGGTTGATCGCCAAGGAGAGAAAGCCGCACCTGACGAACCAGGTGATCGGCGACCCGCGCGTGGGGGATCAGGACTGGGCCAGGCGCGAAGGCATGGTCGCCTTTGCGGGCCATCCACTCGTCGTCGACGATCACCTGGTGGGCGTGCTCGCGATGTTTGCCCGCCACGAGCTGTCGGAGGAAACGCTGCGTGCCCTCGCCGTGGTCGCCGATAACGTGGCCATTGGCATCGAGCGGAAGTGGGCCGAGGATCAACTTCAGGCCGCCAAGGAAGCTGCCGAGGCCGCCAACCGCGCCAAGTCGGAGTTCCTGGCCAACATGAGCCACGAAATCCGCACGCCCATGAACGGCATCATCGGCATGACCGACCTCACGCTCGACACCCAGCTCGACAGTGTGCAACGCGAGTACTTGACGATGGTACAGCAGTCGGCGCATGCACTGCTGGGGGTCATCAACGATATTCTCGACTTCTCCAAGATCGAGGCGGGCAAGCTCGCCCTCGACCCCGTCCCCTTCTCGCTGCGCGACACCATCGGCAACGCGATCAAGGTGCTGGCGGTGCGTGCCCGCGGCAAGGGGCTCGAGCTGTCTTACCATGTCGATCCCGCGGCGCCCGATCGGTTCTTCGGCGATGCCGGGCGGCTGCGCCAGGTCCTCCTCAATCTGGTCGGCAATTCCCTCACGTTCACCGAGCAGGGCGAGGTGGCAGTCCGCATTGACCTGGTTCGCCGCGACGCCCACGCGGCCGTCCTTGATTTCTCGGTCAAGGACACCGGCGTCGGCATCCCCGCCGA
>JBFWSD010000777.1:0-4270 GCA_050248575.1 Gemmataceae bacterium | reverse complement strand
CTCAAGAAGTCGGGGTCGGCGGGCAGTCGCTCGAGCAACATGGTCAGCCCGCGATCGAGATCGGGCTGCAAGGCGGCTTGCTTGGCGAGGGCGGCGAGATCGAAGCGTCCCATGCCGCCAAAGAACATCGGCCACATGCCTTCGCCGAGAATGGCCCGCGATTCATCCCAGTGGTTGTTGCAGCCCAGAGCCAGTTCGTTGAAGTTTCCGCAAGGTTGCCCGTCGGAGAAGTAGAAGGGCATCGGGAAGGGTACGCTGCCGATGCGCATCGGCCCGGCGTTCAGGTCCTTGACGAGCGGCCTGCCATCGAACCAGCAGTAGGAAGCATTTTCCGGATTGGTCCGCGCGCACACCCGGCACTTGCGCGTCTTGTAGACCTCCGTGTCTTCGACGATGGCCGTCTTGAGGGCAGCAATCTCTTCAGGAGCCTGGGTCACCGGTGGCTCTCCCTGCGGACAATCAACGACCGGCGCCGCTTCCCCGCGGGGTGCAGCGTCGGTCGCCTATCTGCTTGAAACACGCTTGCCTGGCATTCGTTTGCGCGAAAGGTTGATCGTTTTTCCGGATCGACGGGTGTCGGCACCGTGCCAACCCATAGTGTCGCCTCGGGGGGAGGCGGATACAAGAATCTGAAGATTTTTGCTGGTGGAGTCGCCCGCCAACGCATCGACGTTCGTTCATCCCCTCTGCTATAATAGCTCAAGGCCGACCGCGCCGGGAGGACTTGCTTGATCCGCCTCATCCTGGAGCCGATCGATTACCACGGGCTGACCGAACAGGTGCGCCGCCAGGATTGCGGCGCCGTGGTCACCTTCCTGGGCACGGTGCGCGAAATGACCGAGGGCAAACGCACGGTCGCCCTCGATTACGAGGCCTATCCGGCCATGGCCGAAAAGAAGATGGCCGAGATCGAGACGGACACGTGTGCCCGCTGGCCCGTGGGTGCTATCATGATGGTGCATCGGCTGGGCCACCTCGAACTGGGCGACATCAGCGTGGCGGTGGCGGTGAGCTGCCCGCATCGCGCCCAGGCCTTCGAGGCCTGCCGCCACGCCATCGACCGCCTCAAAGAAATCGTCCCCATCTGGAAGAAAGAAAACTGGGCCGACGGCTCCACCGAGTGGGTGCATCCAGGAAGCTAGGAATCAAGAATTCAGCATGCAGAATTTGAATGCCAGAGAGGTTGACCGCCAGATGAGCAGTGTGCCAGACAATCTGAATTCGCAATTCACCATTCTGAATTCGGAAAGTTCGCTTGTCGATACGTTCGGCCGGGTCCACAACAACTTGCGCATCAGCGTCACCGATCGCTGCAACCTGCGCTGCACCTATTGCATGCCGGAGGAAGTGACCTTCCTGGACCGGGCCGAGCTGCTCAGCTTCGAGGAAATCGAACGCGTTGTGCGGGTGGCCCAGCCGCTGGGGATCGACAAGATCCGTCTGACCGGGGGCGAGCCCCTCCTGCGCCGCCACCTCAGCACGCTGGTCAAGCTGCTGGCGGGCATTCCCGGCATCCGCGATATCGGGCTCACCACCAACGGGATCTTGCTGGCCGAGCAAGCCCGGGAGCTGTTCGACGCCGGGCTGCGGCGACTCAATGTCAGCCTCGACACGCTGGACCCGGTGCGTTTTCGCGAGCTCAGCCGCCGCGACGGGCTGGACCGCGTTCTTGCCGGCATTCAAGCCGCGCAGGCGGCCGGCTTTGCCCCCATCAAGATCAACGCGGTGGCCATCCGCGGGCAGAACGAACAAGACGTGGTGCCGCTGGCAAAGTTCTGCCGCGAACAAGGCCTGGAGATGCGTTTCATCGAGTACATGCCGATCGGCGCCGAGGCCTGGGAACGCAACAAGGTCTACTTCGCCCACGAGATCCTCGAGACGCTCGAGCAAGCGGTGGCGCCGCTCGTGCCCGCCGACGATTACGATCCGCGTGCGCCGGCCATGGAATTCCAGTACACCGACGGCGCGGGCAAGGTCGGCATCATTGCTTCCGTGTCGCGGCCCTTCTGCCGGAGCTGCAACCGCGTGCGGCTGACTGCCGAGGGCAAGCTGCGCAACTGCCTGTTTGCCCTCGACGAGGTGGACGTGAAGTCGCTGTTGCGCGGCCCGGCCCCCGACGAGGCCATCGCGGCCGCCATCCGCCAGAACGTGCTGGCCAAGTGGGAAGGGCACGAGATCAACACCGCGAAGTTCGTGAAGCCGCAACGCACCATGCACGCCATTGGCGGCTGATCACTGCCTAACTCGATTGACCCGCGCGCGCGGCGTTTCGTATACTGAACGCTCCGGAAAGGAGCTGGCATGAGTTTTGGTGACGGAGGCGAGACGGGCATTGGCTTCTCGACCAAGCGCGGGCGGGACTGGCCCAGCGTGCGCCAGTTCAACGTGTTCCTGGAGAACAAGCTCGGCAATCTCCTCAATGTGGTCCGCCGCTTCGAGTCGACCGATATCCACATCGTCTCGCTGACCATCGTCGACCTGTCGGATTGCGCCATCCTCCGGCTGGTGCTGAGCGATCCGGAGCGGGCCCTGGAAATCCTCAATCAAGCCGGGCTGACCGCCACCGAGACCGATCTGCTAGTGGTGCAGTTACCGCAGAGTGCGCAGCCCCTCTTGCAGATTTGCAAGGCGCTCCTGGTAGCGGAGATCAACATTCACTACGCCTATCCGCTGATGGTCGGCCCGCAAGGGCACGCCGCGGTGGCCCTGCACGTGGACGATCACGAGACGGCCGTGGGCACCCTCGTGGCCGCCGGCTTCACCATCTTCACCGAGAACGACCTCAAGTCCGACGAGAACACGTGACCGTCGTTTCTTCTGCATTCTGCGTTATTTCAGCCCTTCCAGGTACATCATCGTCTGTTCCAGGTTGACAACGTCGGCGAAGCGGGCCTGGATGTCGAACAGGGTCCATTCGTGGGCGATGTCGCAGCGGTCCTGGACGGCCTCGCGGATGAGAATGGGCCTGAGGCGGAAAGTCTTGGCGTCGCAGGCTGTGGCCCGCACGCAGGCGCTGGTGGAGCAGCCCGTGATCAGCAGGGTGTCCACGCGTTTCTCGAGGAGATGACCCACGAGGGCCGTGCCCGCAAAGGCGCTGGCGTGTTCCTTGAAGACGATGTACTCCCCCTTGGCGGGCCGCACGCGCTCGTCGATCTCGCAGGCGCGGCGGTCCCACTTGCGGAACTTCGCCGAAGCATCCGCCGCCGACTTGAACATGTACACGTCGTCGGGCGACGAAGTCGTGTAGATGATCGGCAGCTGCTTCTTGCGGGCTATCGGCAAGAGCTTCTGCAACGCGGCCACCGCGCTGTCGAGCCGGGCCGAGCCCCCCGCGTAGGCCGGATCGGTCCAGCCATACGACATATCGATCACCACCAGGGCCGGGCTCTGCCCGAAACCAAAGCGGTCCTGGAAGATACCCCGTTCCTTGTAGAAAGCGTCGGCCGCCTCCATGGCGACTCGCAAGTGTTCCAGGGGAGTCATGAGTGGATACCTCGAGGCAGGATGGAAGTCACTCCTGCATCATCGAGCTACATTCGTGAACGGTCAAGATTTGAAATGGCTAAGACAGCTTTTAACGGCGCGCGCACGCAAAAGGGGCGGCCCGCAGACCGCCCCTTGCGTGAACTCGGATTATTGGAGGACTATTCGGTGGCGAACTTCACGGTGCCCTCGAACTTTTCGATGAGGGCCATTGCTCCCGGATGGGTGATGGCCGCAGTGGCCGCCGCGCCGGGCGTGTGGAGCTTGGAGTAAACGGTCAAGGTCTTGGCCTTGTCGTCGCGGACGATCCTGGTGATCTCGACGCGGAAGCCGCCCGAGTTCTTGGTGCCGCCCGTGACGTGGACCAGCATCTGCTTGGAGAAGTCGATGGCGTCGACCTTGAGCTGCTTGGCGAGCAGGTTGGCGTCGAGGCCCGCCTTCTTCAGGTCCTCGGCCGAGCGATAGGTCTCTTGCTGGGGCGGATCGTTGAACTGCTGGCCGATCTTGCCCCCCACCGGCGCCTGGGCGATCGCCTTGACGGGTTCCTGCTTGGCCAGCACGACGGGCTCGCCTTCGGTCTTGTTGCTGACCTTGCCGACGGCCTCGGCTTCATCCAGGTTGATGAGGCCGTCGCTGTCGCGATCGAGGCGGGCAAACTCGGCCTCGGTTCCCAGGAACTCGCGCGGCGAGATGTCGCCGTCGCCGTTGCTGTCCATCTTGCGGAACCAGGCCGGTCCACGTGCCGGTTGATTCGGATTGACGACGGGTCGGCCCACATTGACCGGCC
>JBFWSD010000776.1:0-4277 GCA_050248575.1 Gemmataceae bacterium | reverse complement strand
CGAGCTGCACTTCCACGGTGTTCCGCTGGGCGTCTTGATCAATGGGTCCACTTCCGGCGGCGCCGAGCTCATCGCCGGCGCCCTCCAGGACCACGAGCGCGGCTACGTGGTCGGGCAGCGTACGCGAGGCAAGGCCAGCATCCAGACGTTGCTGCCCTTGCCGGTGCCGAGCGCGGCCCTGAAGTTGACCAGCGGCACGTTTCGCCGCCCGAGCGGCAAGAACTTGAATCGCTTCCCCGATAGCCGCCCCACGGACGACTGGGGCATCCACCCCGACCGGGAGATTCGCATGTCGACGGCCCTCCAGGACAAGCTGGAGCAATGGTGGACGTGGCAGAGCCTGCGGCCCGGCGATTCACGCGAGCCGTTGCCCCTGGACGACTTGCTCACCGACGCCCAGGTCCGCTTTGCCCTGGAACGACTCCGCCGCGCCGGCGCCCAGGCAAGCAAATAACTCGAACGCACGAGGCACACATGCCCCGCGTCATTGCACTTGCAGGTCTCTTGTTCTTCTTTTTGCCGAGCTCGTCTGCCGGGGACAGTCCACGCTGGACAACGTTTGTTCCTATCGTCACCGACTCTTTGAAAGAAATGGTCGTCTATTTGCGGCGCTGGTGGTGGGGCTGGAAAAAGGGGCTGCAACGTCTGGAGACGCCGACAGGTTCCTCGGTTCGTTGCGTTTGACACGCTGAATCCAGGGCTGGATCGAGTGATCGAACCTGTCCTGATTCAAGCAAGAAGCCCGGCCTCTCCCAGGTGGCAGAAGCCGGGCTTCCTCGCTTGCAACGGTATGCCTCTACCTACTTGCCCAGTTCGGCTTCGATCTTCTTGACCACGTCTTCATCGTCTGGTTCCACTTGCGGCTCGAAGCGGGCGGCCACCTTGCCGTCCTTGCCCACGAGGAACTTGGTGAAGTTCCACTTGATCGGGCCGGCGAACTTGCCGTTGCTGTCCTTCTCGGTCAGAAACTTGTAGAGGGGCACCTGGTCCTTGCCCGCTTTCACGGTGGGGACCTTGGAGAGCATCAGGAACTTGACGCCGTAGTTCTTCTTGCAGAAATCGGCGATCTCGGCGTCGCTGCCCGGCTCTTGCTTGCCAAAATCGTTGGCGGGCACGCCGATGATGACCAGCCCCTTGTCGGCGTACTTGTCGTGCAGTTGCTGCAGCGGCTTGTACTGCCCGGTCAGCCCGCACTGGCTGGCCACGTTGACGATCAGCACCACCTTGCCCTTGAACTTGGCCAGGTCCACTTCCTTGCCGTCGAGCGACTTCATCTTGTAGCTGAGCGGGCTGGCCTCGTCGGCAGCCTGAACTGGCAAAGCAATGAGCACGAGGGCAACCAGCGCGAGAAACTTCAGCACGGCGGGACTCCTTTGCGAGCATCGGCAGCAGGTAACGGAACGCGGCGGGCCGACCACCGCCCGCTTCCGTGAGCAGTCCAAAGCAGTTGCACCTCATCTTAGCGTCCACTTCTGTGAATGCCAGCATTTGTAGCCCTTCAGAACCATTCTCGAACGATCTCCTGATTTCCCTAAAACGTAGGAAAGGTGAGATCCTGGGGCCTCGAGAATGGGAGGACGCCATGCCGGAGATCCTCGTTTGCCAGAACGCCGTGTGCTCCTGCAGCGCCAGTCTGAACGAAGAGCCGTCCTTGCTCACGGTGACGAACAACCCGATCACCAAGGTGAACGGGCTGTTCGTGGCCACCCAGATGGACTACATGTTCGGACCCAATTTAGCCGGCTTCGGCATCTGTGACATTCTGACCACGGAGGCGGAGGGGGTGGAAACGCCGTGCGCGCCCGTGCTGGCCGCCCCCTGGCAGGGCTGCTCGACCAAGGTCAAGATCAACGGGCTGCCCGCCTTGCTTCAGGAGGCCACGCTCACCTGTGCCATAGGGGGGCAGATCTCCATCGATGATCCCAACAACGTGAAGGTCAATTCCAACTACTGAGGACATCGATGCCTGAAAGCACGCTCCATCTGAAGACGCCACTTGGCGAAGATGCTCTGCTGCTCATCCGCTTGCAGGGCGCCGCCGAGCTGTCGCGACTCTTTCATTATCAGCTCGATGTGCTGGCTCCGCTCGAGCAGAGCGTGGACTTTGCCCGGTTACTGGGGCAGCCCGCGCGCGCGACGATCGACGCCGCTCCCCTGGGCAAGCGCCATCTGCACGGCATCATCAAGCGTCTGACCGAAGGAAGGAGCGAAAAGAACTACACGGCCTATCGACTGGAGCTGGTGCCGCCACAGTGGCTGCTGACGAAGAATGTGCGCAGCCGCATCTTCACGCAGCAGTCCGTGCCGGACATCGTGCGCGGTGTGCTGGCCAGGTTCTCGCCGCAGTTCATGCTCACGGGGACCTATCGCCCCCGCGATTACGTGGTGCAGTATCAAGAATCGGACTTCGCCTTCGTCAGCCGGCTCATGGAAGAGGAAGGGATCTGCTATTTCTACAAGCACACGGAAGAGGCTCTCGAGCTGCATATCGCCGATGATTCCACACTGGCCCCGCAGTTGCCCGCCCACGGGCAGGTCCACTACGCGCCGCAGGCCACGGGCAATCAAGGTCTCTACCTGAATGAGTGGGAAAAGTCGCAAGAGGTGTGCACCGGACGCGTGAAGCTCTGGGATCATGCATTTCAGCTGCACGGGCAATCGAGCAAGCCGAGTTTCCATCCCCCGCAACGACTGGAGGGCACGGCCACACTCATGGACAGCGTGCCAGCGGGCAGTGTCCGTCACCAGTTCAAGGATGTGGGGGGCAACAAGGATCTCGAACTGTTCTACTATCCCAATCGCTATGGTCTGCGTTACGACGCGGCCGATGACAGCGGCCACACCCAGGCCGCCAATCTGCAGCATCTGTCGAGTGACAGCCAGCATGCGGCCCGGGTGTTGATGGAAGAAGAAGCGGCCCACAGTTTCATCATCCTGGGCCGCGGCGTCTGCCCGCAGCTCGAGCCTGGATTTCATTTCACGCTGGCCAATCATGCCCATGCCGATGGCAAGTACCTGGTCACGCGCGTCGAGCATGTAGCGTTCGCGCCCAGGCATACGGGCGAAGCCGAGGTGGAGGCCACGTTGACCACGTCGGTGCAGTGCTTGCCGCTGGAGTTGCCCTTCCGGCCGCGGCGTTCGACGCCGCCGCCGCACGTGCGCGGCACGCAGACAGCGATCGTGGTCGGCGCCGGCGACAACGAGGTGAACTGCGCCACGTTTGCCCGCGTCAAGGTGCAGTTCAACTGGGACCAGGAGGGCAACTACGACGGCGCCAATGCACGCTGGGTGCGCGTGGCCCAGTCGTGGGCGGGCAATGGCTTCGGCGCCATGCACATTCCCCGTGTCGGCCAGGAAGTCGTCGTTGATTTTCTCGAAGGAGATCCGGACAAGCCGATCATCATTGGCAGCGTCTACAACGATGCGAATCCGCCCCCGTTCACGCTGCCCGACCTGGGGCACGTCTCGGCCTTCAAGACCCATTCGCTCAGCGGCGACACGTCCTCGTATTCGGGACTGGCCTTCTCGGACCAGAAGGGAAGCGAGCAGCTGCAGATGCACGCGCAGAACGACATGATGCACACCGCGGAGAAAAACCACAGTGTGCACGTGGGGGATACCTACCATCTCAACGCAGCCTGCAAGAGGCTGACCAGCGTGGGCGGCCTGGGCGTCAGCTCCGGCTCCGGTTCGGGGCATCCCTCCTCGAGTTCTTCCAGCGACAAGTTCGAGTTTGGCTGGGACGACACCGTGGACAACGGTTTCGGCTACGACATCTATGTTACCTGCGGCCTGGCGGGCTGGTTCGTGCTGGGCTACGAACTGGATGTATGGCTGCCCGGCTATGCCTCGGTGATCATCGATCCGTTCACCATCTTCGGTTCTGCTTTCTCGTCAACCGGGCTGGCCACCTTCTCCGCCATCGATGAGACGCTGTTCGGCGAACACTCCATCACGCTGGCGCAGTCCATGAGCTATCAACCGGTTGGCGGCTCGTCGAGCGTCGGCTTCTATGACGGCACGGATTGCAAGATCACGACGAAGACTTCCGACGTGTTCCTCAAGGGGATGCGGACGCTGGGCATCGTCTGTGCCGACCTGTTTGCCCTGGCCGCCACGCTGGACGGAGTGGCCAATATCGAGACCGCCTCGAAGACGAACAGCAACGACAAGTGGTCGAAGATTGCCACCTACGATGACGTGGTCAGCCTGGTGCTCCTGGGCATCAATTATCTGATCCCCGAGATCATGAGGTGGTATGCCGCGTTTCGCACGGC
>JBFWSD010000775.1:0-4279 GCA_050248575.1 Gemmataceae bacterium | reverse complement strand
CGAGAACCCTTTGGTGATCTTGGCAATGTCGCGCGGATCCTCGGCGATCTGCCCGCGCCAGTTGTTCAGGTCCTTGCCGTTGAAGAGGGCCTTGAAGCCATCGGGGGGCACGTTGCCCTTGTCGTCAGCGCTCCGGGCCGTGGTCACGAGCAACATGGCCAGCCCGCCCAGCAGGCAGGTTCGCGTCTTCATCGTACACTCCTCCTCATCAGTACGCGGTTACTCGCGTTGCTTGGGGATCTCCTGCGTGAACTTGACGCCCGTCTCGCGATGAGTGTTGTCGTCGCGGCGACGGCGCTCGGGCGGGAAGTCGTTGGTTTCCTTGGTCCACCTGTCGAGCTCGGCCTCCAGTTCCTTCACGACCTTTGCATACTCCGGTTTGTCGGCCAGGTTGTCGAACTCCCACGGATCCTTCTGCATGTCGTAAAGTTCCAGGCGTGGCCGCGGCTTGCGGAAAAGTAGCTCTTGTTGCGGAGTCAGCTTGCCCGCCTTCTTCAGCTCCAGCAGGCTTTTCCAGCTCGGGCAGCTGCTCACATCCGACGGGTTCCCATAGGGCAGCTCGAGATACGCGTTGCGGATCAGCTTGTATTGCTGGCTGCGGACGCAGCGAATGTGCTCGTCGCAGTTATGCCAGTTGCGCTCGGCAAAGATGTACTTGCGGCCCGGTTGCGAAGGATCTTTCAGCACGGGCAACATGCTCTTGCCCTGCATGTCGGCCGGCTTGTCGAGGCCCGCGATTTCGAGGAAGGTCGGCGCCAGGTCGATGACGCTGGCCAGCCCGGTGTGTTTGCTGCCCGGCTTGATGGTCGTGGGCCACGAGAAGACCAGCGGTGTGCCGATGCCCGAATCGTACGCGGTCCCCTTGGCGCGGGGGAACGGCCTGCCATTGTCGCCGAAGAAGACGATCAGCGTGTTGTCGAAGCGTTTGCGTTTCTTGAGCTCGGCGACCATGCTGCCGATGTCGCCGTCCATGTGGGAGATCTCGTCGTAGTAGAGGGCGAGGTCGGCCCGCGTTTCCGGCGTGTCGGCCAGATAAGGAGGCACCTTCACTTCCTTGGGATCGTGGGGCGGGTCGATCGTGCCTTTCTTGTAGGGGCGATGGGCGTCGTTGAAGCCGACCCAGCAAAAGAAGGGCTTGTCCCCTGCCTTGTCGAGGAACTGCGGGAACTCGTCGACCTTCTTGCCGTACCAGTCGAACTGCTTGATGCCGTTCGGGCCATAGTGAGTCTTGAGCATGTGGCCCGTGAAGTAGCCCTGTTTCTTCAAATAGGTGGACACAAACGTCTGATCGGCGGGCAATGGCATGTGCAGGTCTTCGGCCCCGGTGGCGTGCGGATACTTGCCCGTGAGCACGCTGATCCGCGTCGGGCTGCACGAAGACGTGGTAAGGAAAGCGTTCTCGCAAAGCAGCCCGCCCTTGGCCAGGGCGTCGATGTTGGGTGTGCGGATCGCGTCGTTGCCATAGCAGCCGTAATCGCGGGCGTCCACGTCATCGGCCAGCAACACCAGGATGCTCGGCTTATCGTCCGCCGCTGGCAACGGGCCTGCCATCCAGATGAGGGCCATGCAGGCCAGCAGTTTCTTCCAGTGCAGCATTTTGCAGTCCTCCGGGGTGGGTCTCGAACGCCCGAGTATAGACGACGCAGCGGGCGAAGAGAAGAACTTCGCCGGCGCGGGCGAGAAGAAGCCCGGCTTCTGAACCAGCAACGAACCGGTTCTCGCGCGAAACCAGAAGCCGGGCTTCTGGTTCCCGTCTATCCATCTAATGGGAAAAGAGGCCGGCGGATGCGCTGATACTCGAAACGGGCAGGATTGATGGCCGTGAGGCCTGGCGTGTCCACCTCGATGACCTTGCCCGCGATGGGCAGATACGCCGCCTTGTAGGCGACGGCCGCCTTGGCCACCAGGAACTTCTCCTGTCCGGGCTCGATGCCGAGACTGGTGAGCTGCCCCAGGCTGAAGGGGGGCGTCCGCAACGAGTTGAGCACCAGGGTGTTGGGGCCCTCGATTTCGAGGAGGGCGGTTGGGCCCTGGTCGTTGTGACGGCGGCCCCCATGGCGAGCTTCCGTCTCGATCCACTGGCCATCGTGGAGCTTCTTGACCACGCCGCGAATGTGGACAGGGTCGCCGTGCATGCGATCGACGGCGCCACCAACATCCCGTTCGAGGATGCCCCCCACGCCCACGCGCATCGCCTCTTGCACCGCATCGGGGGCATAGAGCACGACGACGCTGCGCGTCGCTTTCTGTCGCAACAGCTCCGCCAGGAGGACCGTGCCATCGCCCGCCGAGCCGCCGCCGACGTTGTCGCCAAGGTCGACCAGCACGACAGGAAAGGCGTCGCTGGCCAGCGCACGCGCGACGGCTTCCGCGGGCTGCGGGCAAGCCACGTACAGTTCGTGTCGCACCTCCCACATGCGCGCGGCCAGTTTATCGGCGGCAGCCTGCGCCCTGGCCCGGTCGCCGTCGGCAACCGCCAGCACCGCGGGCCCCATGGCGGGCACATCGGCATAGGGAAAGCCGGCCATCACGCTGATCGAAAGCAATCCGGGCTGTTGTTCGAGCGTGCGTGCTTCCTTCAACAGCGACAGCATCGGCTCGCGGGAAGTTTCTTGGCCGAGCAAATTCAAGATCAAGGGCGGCTTGGCCACGGCACCAACCGGGCGGATCTCGCCGCGCAACGTCCGCAGCATGAGCTCGGCGGCCAGGCGGCCGCGCTCGCGCTGATCGATGTGTGGATAGGTTTGATAGCCAACCAGCGCCTGGGCGAGGCTGCCCATCTCTTCGGTGATGTTGCCATGGAAGTCGAGCGACACGATAATCGGGAGTTCCGGGCCAAGTCCGGCCCGCAGCCGGCGCAGCACCTCGGTGTCGGCATCGGGATGCCGGGCCGTCACCATCGCCCCATGCAGGGCCAGCAGCAACCCGTCTACCTTCTCACGCCTGCACGCCTCGATGATCTCGGGGACGACCAGCTCGAGGACTTCGTCCGCCACGGGTCCGGATGGAGTGGCCCAGGCCATGGTGGTGGGCGCGCGCATCTCGGGCGGAGTGCCTTCAAGGAAGCCGCCCACTTCGTGATGCGCGTCTTGCCAGGTGGCGACCAGGTCCGGGCCGCGCGTGAGGCTGCCCTCCTCGAACTGCTGCCGCCCGGTCACGAGGGGCAGAAACGTGTTCGATTCATGCATGATGCCGCCGATGGCTACGCGCATGTGTGCCTCTCCGCAGGATCCTTGCCTGCCCTTCACGACCCGGGCTCGCCAGCTTGCCCGGTTTACGAAAGCCCGCCCGGTCCGGGTTGACCACCTCGGGGCATGAAGCTATAGCTCGCGACTGCCACTTGCCTTGGCACCGTGACCAACATCTCTTCACTCGGCTGGGTCCCAGGGATGAAACGCAAACCGTTGCTGGTCGGAATCGGGATCGCTGTGACTGCGTGCTGCCTGGCGGGGGGCATCTTCTTTGCCCTGCTCCGCCACGTGCCCGCCTTCTATGCCCAGGCCGCCGTGGCCGATGGCCCGGAACGCAAGCAAAAGGCCAACGAGTTCGTCTCGAAGTTCATTCGCCTGCTCGGCGACCACCGCGGTCAATGGTACGACACTTTCACCAGTGAGGAAATCAACTGTTACCTGTCGGACGGGCTGGAGAAGAAAGGCGTGGTCCTGCCCGACGGCGTGCACGAGCCGCGCGTGGCCATCGAGCAAGATCGGATCCGGCTCGGCTTCCGCTACGGCAAGAAGCCCTGGAGCACCATCGTCACGGTCGACCTGCGGCTGTGGCACAAGGAACCGAACCTGGTGGCCTGCGAGTTCGAACGCGTTCGCGCCGGGCTAATTCCCATCTCGATCCAGTCGTTCCTGGAAAAGCTGTCGGAGTCGGCCCGCAAGCAGAACATCGAGGTCAACTACTACCGGCACGACGGCCACCCGGTGGCGGTGCTCCGCTTCCAGGCCGACCGCACCAATCCAACCTTCTGCCTGCAGCGACTCGAGTTGCGGCCCGGCGAACTGTTCATCCACGGCAAGGCGGCCGACGAGGTCCAGCTGCAAGGTGAACCGATCGCGGCCAAGGACTGATAGCCTCGCCTCAGCCCGGGATCGTGCGCGACATCACTTCGGCCAGCTTGCGCAATTCCGTCATCAACTTGGCGTATTGATCGGGCAACAACGCTTGCGGGCCATCGGACAGCGCCTTTTCCGGGCAGCTGTGGACCTCGACATGGACGCCGTCAGCACCGGCCGCCACCGCGGCGCGGGCCATCGACGGGATCAATGCCGGC
>JBFWSD010000774.1:0-4282 GCA_050248575.1 Gemmataceae bacterium | reverse complement strand
GTGTGCGAGCGTTATCGCACCCTGGCGGCGCGGCTGGTCGAATGCGAGGACGTGGAGGGAGTGAGGATACAACCGAGCGAATCCGCGGTGCTGGTCGAGACGCGGCAGCCCGACGTGTTCTACGCGCGGCTGCCCGGCCTGGCCCTCGAGGATGGTTTGACCATCCGCGAGCTGTATTCCGAGGACGACAATCTGGAAGCCGTGTTCAACTATCTGGTGAGCAAATGATGGAGGCGGAAGCAAGACCGAGACCGCGTGTGCCGCTGTCGCGGCGGCTCGAGGTGACGGCCCTGTGGGCGTTGCTGGTGCTCACGGTGCGGCAACAGATCCGCGGCCGCAAGGGGCTGTTCCTGGTCGGCGTGTACTTGCTGGCCTGCGTCATCGCGCTGGCGCTGCGCACCCTGGCAGTGCCGGTGTCGAGCCAGGTTCTCGAATTCGACCTGATTTTCACGCTGGTGCCGCAGGCGCTGGCCCCGCTCACGGCCCTGCTTTATGCATCGGGCATGATCCAGGACGAGGTGGAAGAGCAGACACTGACCTATCTGCTGGTGAGGCCGCTGCCGCGCTGGGCCCTGTATCTCACCAAGTGGCTGGGGACCCTGTTCGTGTCGATGGTCTTGACGGCCTTCATGTCCACGTTGCTGCTTTTGGCGGCGCACTGGGGCGATGAAAGCATCGGGCGGACTGCCCTCTTGGAACGAGCCTGGAAGGTGGCGGTTCTCCTGAGCCTGGCCCAGTTGACCTATTGCTCGGTCTTTGCCGGGCTCAGCCTGCTCTTTCGCCGCTCGTTGATCCTGGGTGTGGCCTACGTGGTCGTCCTCGAGGGCTTCGTCAGCAAGATCGACTTCATCGTCCGCCTGGTGACGGTGATGTTCTATTACCGCGTCCTGTCGCTGCGCTGGCTCGACCTGACGCCGGAACAAGCAACCTCCTGGCGGCTCAAGTGGCACATCGATCTCGAAACGGCCCCCAGCCTGGAGAACTGTGTGCTGATCCTGGTCTGTGCCAGCCTGATCGTGACGGCCCTCAGCACGCTGCGGTTCAGCCTGCAAGAATTCCGCATGAAGACGCCGGAAAGCACCTGAACAACCGGCAACAGCGGCAGATTACAACTGAGATAAGATGTGAAGATTGTCAATCTATTTGACTTAATCCGCGGTTTCTTTTAGTCTGGTTTCATGCCAGCTCAGAACACCGATACCGATCTGCAGGGCCGATTCGAGCACGCCTTGTTCGTATTTGAACAGTGCTGCGGGCTCTATTAGCCCTTTTCTTCCTCCAGTCTCAACTTCCGTCAGCCAGTACAAGCTAGCACCACCTTGGTGGTGTGAGTTCTTCTGTCTGCATCCGTTTCCCAATGGTCCCACTCCTGACGAGGACCGGGGCAGAAACCCCGGGGTGAGCGATGTCGAATTCCGCAGCCAAGAACGTCCGACACGAACGTGCGCCGCAAGCGCTTTCCGGTGATACCGAGCAACGGCTCGAGAAGATCTGGAAACGCGCCTATACGGCCAAGAGCAAGGAGGATTTGCTCGGTCTCTACGCAGACTGGGCTGAGAAGTACGATGAGGATCACGAAGCGGTCGGGTTCTTCGGCCACGTCAGCGCCAGCCGGTTGCTCGTCAAACATCTGGACAGCAAGCGGCAAGCCGCTGTCCTGGATGCCGGAGCGGGCACGGGCGCGGCGGGCGTGGCCCTCGCGGCACTTGGACTGCGGAACCTCACGGCCCTCGATCTGTCGCCGCACATGCTCGCCAAGGCCGAGGAGAAAGGCGTTTATCGCCGGCTCGTGCAAGCCAACCTCGGCCTGCCCGTCGATGCTCTGCCGATCAATCATTTCGATGCCGCCATCCTGGTCGGCGTCTTCTCGTACGGGCAGGCGCCGGCGCATGCTCTCGAAGAAATTCTGCCCCTGGTCAAGCCGGGCGGGCTGATCGTCTTCACCATGCGCACAGATTTCCACGACGCCGACGCCATGGGCGTGCGCAGCAAGATGGCCGAGCTGGAACGACAAGGCGCGTGGCAAGCCGTGGAAGTCACCGAACCCGAGCTGTACTTGCCCAACAAGGACCCCAGGGCCACCTTCCGCGTCTGGTGCTATCGGGTGCGGGCCGAGAAGTTCCCGCCCGTGGACCAGGCGTTTGCCAGTGCGGTGCGTTCGGCCCTGACGGCCCCCACGAGCGTCAAGCGGCTGGATCATCGCTACATCTGGAACTCGCGGGCCTCGCGGCTCTACAACCGCTATATCGAGACACGCGAGTACTACCTCAACGATAGCGAAGAGGAGATCCTGCGCACGAACGCGACCGACATCATCAACGACGAATCGACCATCGTCGAGCTGGGCTGCGGCTCGGCGCGCAAGGTCAAGTATCTCCTGAGCGCGGCCGACCGCCGCAGCGATCTCGACGGGCTGACTTACGTGCCCATCGACCTTTCGCCCGGCGCGCTCAAGGCGACCCGGCAAGAGGTCGATAGCTGCTACCAGGGCCGCATCGCCGTCGAGCCCCTGCACGCGTCGTTCGCGCGGGCCCTGCCCGCCGTGGCCGAGCGCCAGGGCAAGCTGCTCCTCTTCTTCGGCTCGTCGATCGGCAACATCGAGAGCCTGGAGGAAACCGTGGCCTTCTTGAAGCGCGTCCGCGCCTGCATGGGGCCGCGCGACCGCTTCGTCGTCGGCATGGATCTGCACAAGGACGAGGAAGTGCTGCGCAGCGCCTACCAGGCGGGTGAAGCCAACCTGGTCTTCTTCCTCAACATGGTCCGCCGCATCAACCACGAGCTCGACGCCCGCTTCGACCTGTCCGCCTTCGAGCAGGATTCGAGTTACGACGAGGACGAGCCCTATCAGGGCATCGAGGACCGGTGCGTCAACTTCACACTGGTCACGCGCAAGCCGCAGCGGGTGCGCGTGGACAGGCTGGATCTCGACGTCGAGCTCGACGCAGGGGACTCGATCCAGGTGGGCATCTCGCGCAAGTTCCGCCGCGAGGATATTCAGCGTCTGGCGGCGCTGGCGGGCTTCCGCTTGGCCCGGCAATGGCAGGACCGCCGCCATTATTTCTCGGTCAACGAATTGCTGCCCGCGTGACATGCGGTTTGACCGCACAACGGGCGAGCCGGGGGCGTCGGCCCCCGGAAGATAGCGCTGCTTTCCTCCGGGAGATCATGCTCTCGGCTCGTCAACGTACAAATTGAAAGGTTCATCCGTGTGATCGAGCTTCACGACGTGCGCAAGGTCTTTCGCGATCCGCACGGCGGCGAGGTGGCTGCCGTGGATGGTGTGGATCTGAACGTGCGCGAGGGGGAAACGGTCTGCCTGATTGGCCCGAGCGGCTGCGGCAAGACCACCACCATGAAGCTGGTCAATCGTCTGCTCGAACCGACGGGCGGCAAGATCCTGGTCGGCGGCACCGACGTCACCGAGCAGGACGTGATCCGCCTGCGGCGGCGCATCGGCTATGTCATCCAGAAAGGGGGCCTGTTTCCGCACATGACGGTGGGCCGCAACGTCGGCCTGCTCTGCGACCTGGAGGGCTGGGAACGGACACGCACCCAGCAACGCGTCGACGAACTCTTGAAGCTGGTCAACCTGCCTCCGGAGCAGTATGCCCATCGCTATCCCAACGAGTTATCGGGCGGGCAACGTCAGCGTGTCGGCGTGGCCCGCGCCCTGTCGCTCGATCCCGACTACATCTTGATGGACGAGCCCTTCGGGGCCCTCGATCCGATCACCCGCGAACAGATTCACGCCGAGTTCCAGCAGCTCAAGGCGACCGTACACAAGACCATCATCATGGTCACGCACGACATGAACGAGGCGTTCAAGCTGGGCGACCGCATCGCGCTCATGGACAAGGGCAAGATCGTTCAACTGGGCGGCGCGAGCGACTTCCGCGAGCGGCCCGCCAACGAGTTCGTACGCCGTTTTCTGCGCAACCACATCAACGGAGACAGCGATGCGTAACGGGCGCGACAACAAGAAGCCCGGCTTCTCCAAGAAGCCGGGCTTCTCGGCCGCTCGCAAGACGTCGGGCCTGGCGCGGCTGCTCCTGATCGTCAGCCTGTGCCTGGCGGCCGTGGTGCCGGTCCTGCCCGCCCAGGAAAAACCGAGCAATCTTCAGCCCGTCGTCATCGCCAGCAAGAACTTTCCCGAGAACCAGCTTCTGGCCGAGATCATGGCCCAGCTGATCGAGGCGGAGACCGACATCCCGGTGGTACGCCGCTACAACCTGGGGGCCACCGTCGTCGTCTTCGAAGGGCTGCGCTGCGGCGATAGCGTTCT
>JBFWSD010000773.1:0-4287 GCA_050248575.1 Gemmataceae bacterium | reverse complement strand
AACTGGACTGCGGCTCAATTCTTGCGGGGGCGATTCTGTTCCTTCCGGCTAAAGCCGGGACTCCAACCTGGTCTGCGGCTCAATTCTTGCGGGGGAGATTCTGTTCCTTCCGGCTAAAGCCGGGACTCCAACCTAGTACAGCAAGCTGGTCAACTTGCGGCGATACTGATCGGCCAGTTCGCTCCGTTCGCCGATGATGTGGAAGATGTGGACCATGGCCGGGCGGACCTTGCTTCCGGCGAGATTGAAGTCCCGTTCGCCGGCGGACATCAGCGTTGCCAGTGCTTCCTCGTATTTGCCCGCGGCCGCCTGTGCCAGACCAAGCTCGTATTGAACCTGGGTGTTCTCCGGTTCGCCTGCGCGGCGCTTTTGCAACGATTCCAGCGGTTCGAGTTTCTGCGCCAGCCGTTTGAAGAACATCTCGCCGCGCAGCCGGTCGGCGGTTGCGCCGGGCTGACCGGAAGTCGTGGCGTTCTCGAGCAATTTGTCGGCCTCGTCGAAATCGCCGCGCTTGACGAGCAGCTCGGCAAGGCCGACCAGCGCCTCGTCGTGGTTCGGCTCTTTCTCGAGGATCTCGCGGTACTCACGCTCGGCTTCCGCCGGATCCTTGGCGGCTTGTTCCTTGGCGGCGCTCACCTGCTGGTCGGCTTCGCTCGGGCTGATCTCATCCAGGAACTGCCGGAGCTGATGTTCGGGCAGGAGTCCGCGGAATTCCAGCCCGGGCTGCCCGTCCTTGAAGGCGATCACCGTGGGCACCACCTGGATGCCGAAGTGATTGGCCACCTGCGGCGTCTCCTCGACGTTGGCCTTGGCGAGGAGGACCTGCCCCTGCCGTTCGCGGACGAGCTTTTCGAGGAGTGGCCCGAGCAGCCGGCACGGCGGGCAGTTCTCGGACCAGAAGTCTACCACCACGGGCAGCTCGTGCGATTTCTGCAGAACATTCTGGTAGAAGTCGCCATCGGTCACTTCGATGATCGGGTCGGCTACGTTCACGTGCGGGCTCCGTTCAGTTGAGATTGTTACCATCAGTTTCGCAATCGAGCCGGGCCATGACAAGCCACCGAGGCAGTTACAAATGGCCAGGGGTGTCGTGCGTCTTATTTAATGGGCCATTTCTTTGTCCCTGACTCTCCGAGGAGGTCACCATGATTCGCATTCCAGCTCTGATCGTGTTGCTGGCGCTGGTGCTGATGAGCGTGCAGGCTGTGGCCGACAAGACAGCAGACAAACCGGCTGCCAAGGAGCAGCGCATTGAGGTGCAGTTCGTCGACGGCAGCAATGTCCGCATGCAATTCCTGCAGGACAAGATCGAGGTCGAGACGCGTTACGGCAAGATGACGGTGCCCGTGGAGGAGATTCGCCGCATCGATTTTGCGTTCCGGCTTTCGCCGGCCCAGGCCAAGCTCATTGACGCCGCCATCGCGGACCTTAACAACGAGACCTTCGAGCGCCGTCAAGAGGCGAGCGAGAAGCTCTTGGAGATCGGGCCGCCAGCCCTGCCGATGCTGGCGCAGGCGAGCAAGAGCAAGGACATCGAGGTGGCCAAGCGGGCCAAGGAAGCCATCGAGCAAATTCGCGCCAGGTTCCCGGCGGAGAAGCTGTATTTTCCTGACGAGGATGTGGTCCATACGGAAAAATTCCGGGCCATCGGGAAGATCGTGGGCGACGCCTTCAAGGCAAAATCCGCCTACTTCAGCGACATGCGGATTCTTTTTCACGATCTGCGCAGCCTGCGCTCGCTGGCGCATGGTGGCGAGCGCGAGATGTTTGTCGACGCCGGTAAGTACGGCAGCGCCGACCATCAGTGGCTGGAGACGGACGTGGATCTCAATGCCGAAGACCGCCTGGTGGTAACCGCTACCGGGCGCGTCGATCTGTGGCCGCAGCAACCAGGCCAGTACATGTCCGAGCCAACGGGCTACCAGGCGGGCCGCCCGGGTTATCAGCCCGGCACCTTGGTAGGCCGCATCGGCGCCAACGGGCCGATCTTTGCCATCGGCAATCGCTTCGAAGGCATTCCCGCACGGCGCGGCCGACTCCACATCCAGATCCTCAAGAGCCCCTGGAACAATGCTTCGACCGGCGGTTACGAGGTCAAGATCCTGATCAATCCGTGAAGGTCTTCGATTCATGGCGTGGGACGAAGGCGTGCAGCGCGCCTCGTTGTTGCGCGGTGCGACGGACTGTAACGAGAAACCTGCAGGCAGTCGCCAGCATGCGCGGAGCACTGGCCTTTTTCCCTTGAACAATCGGTCCGCGCAGGGCAAACTGAACCCACCATTCAAGTGCCCTGTCGCAGCAGAGGATTGATCATGCATCGGCCGCTTCGCATACTTTTCGGCGTGGGTTTTCTGGGGGCCATGGTGCTGGGCGCGGCGCGCGGCCAGGACAAGGAAAAGAAGACCGAGCCGGCGGTCAAGCTCAACCCCGCGGAGGCTGCCCTGGTCAACATGATCAACCAGGTGCGCAGCCGGGAAAAGCTGCCCGCCTTGAAGCCGAACGAGAAGCTGTTCGAGGCGGCCCGCAATCACTCGGCCAACATGGCCAAGCAGGGCAAGCTCGCCCACGACCTCGACGACAAGGGCTACATCGAACGTGCCAAGGCGGCGGGCTACGACAAGGCCGAGATCAACGAGAGCCTGGCGGGCGGGCCCAATCTTGCTCCCAACATGACGCTGCCCATCTGGGGCAAGCTGCCGCACGATCGCGACAACATCCTCAGCGACAAGCACGACGAAATCGGCATCGGAGTTGCCCGCGATCGCAAGGGGGTCGTCTATTACACCGTCCTCTTTGGCGGCGCGGGCACGAGCAAGAGCGATCCCGAGCTCGGGCTGGATCGCCTCGCCGATGAGTCCCAGAAGATCCTCGAACTGACCAACAAGGAGCGCGCCAAAGAGAAGCTGCCCCCGCTCAAGTTCAATGCCACGCTGGGCAAGACGGCTCAGGGGCATTCGATCAACATGGCCAAGCAGCTCAAGCTCGCCCATGAGCTCGACGGCAAGACCCCGCAGGATCGCATCAAGGAAGCGGGCTACCGTTATCAAACCGCCGGCGAGAACTGTGCAGTCTCCTTTACGCTCGACCTGGACAAGATCGTCGAGGGCTGGATGAACTCGCCGCCCCACCGGGCGAACATCCTGAACCCCAAGTACACCGAGATTGGCATCGCCCTGGCGCGAAGCGACAAGGGGGACTACTACGCCACCCAGGTCTTCGCCACGCCGCGCTGAACATGGCACGATCGCTCGACGAATTGCGTGAGCTTCTCGACCAGGGCCGGTTGCAGTCTGGTTCCAGTTCACTCGATCGCAAGGCTCCCACACGCGGATCAAAGCCGATCCTCTTCGAGGTTCAGACTGCCCTCCGCGCGTACACGCGCGCACACCCTGATGATGAAGCGGGCTGGCGACTTCAGTCTCAGGCCGAGGAGATCCTCACCAACTTCACGATGGCCATCCACTGTCTCGAACGCGCCATGGAGCTATCCAGACGGCGCGACAAGAGAGATCTCAAGAACCTGGCACGCCTTCGCGTCCAGTCGGTCGAGCTCAAGCGAAAACTGGCCCGGCGTGGGCAGTCCTGATTCGGGCGGTCGCGTAACTTTCTGCAACCACTGGTCCCGCCGCCGCCGGGCAACTATCCTAGCGTGTATCGTGACCCCGGCAGCCTTCCTGAGCCAATCTCCATCATGAGCGCATCTGTTGTTTACAGTGAGTTTGCCCGTGGGCTGGTCGCCGAGACCGCCTTCGATGTCCTGGCCATCGCCAAGAAGCTGAAGGCCAAGGGCAAGGACGTGGTCGAGTTGCAGATCGGGGACAGCCCGTTCCCGAGCACCAAGCACGCGCTGGAAGCCGGGATCAAGGCGATCGAAACCGGGGCCACGCATTATTGCCCGTCGCCTGGGCTGCCTGTCTTTCGCGAGGCCGTCGCCGAGAACTACCGTAAAGAGTTCAAGGTCGACATCACCGCCGAGCATGTCGCCATCGGTCCGGGCGCCAAGGTCTTTGAGCAGTTCTTCTGTGAACTGGTCCTCGATCCCGATGATGCCGTGCTGGTGTTCAGCCCGCATTTTCCGACCTATCCGCCGAACATCGAGAGAAGGCGGGCGCGGGCCGTGTATAGCCCGCTCAAGCAAGCCAATGCCTTCCGCCCCGACCTGAACGACGTCGAGAAGTTCCTGAAGGAAACGCCGCGGGCCAAGGCCATCTTCCTCAACTCGCCGCACAATCCCACTGGTGGTGTGGCCACCGCCGAGGATCTGAAGAACCTGGCCGACCTGGTGCG
>JBFWSD010000772.1:0-4293 GCA_050248575.1 Gemmataceae bacterium | reverse complement strand
ATCATGCAACTTTCGGCCAAAGCCGCCAAGGCCCCGGAATTGCGAGGATCGATGCCTGCCAAGCTGAATCTCGACTTTCTGGACACTGCTCAGCAGCCCGACGAGCTGGGGCGTTTCGGCTCGTATCGGGTACTGGAAGTGCTCGGCGTGGGCGGCATGGGTGTGGTCTTGCTGGCCGAAGACCCGGTCCTGAAGCGGCGCGTGGCCATCAAGGTGATGAAACCCGAACTGGCCGCTGAAGAGGAGAACCGGCAGCGCTTCCTGCGCGAGGCCCGCGCGGCCGCGGCCGTGGAGCATCCGTACATCGTCCCGATTTATCAGGTCGGCGAGGTGGAGAGGTTGCCCTACCTGGCCATGCCGTTGCTCAAGGGAGAATCGCTCGACACGCGCATCAAGCGCGAGAAGCAGCTGCCCGTTGCGGACGCGGTGCGTATTGCCCGGCAGATTGCGGAAGGGCTGGCCGCGGCACACGACCAGGGGCTGATCCATCGCGACATCAAGCCGGGCAACATCTGGCTCGATGAAAAGACCGGGCAAGCGAAACTGCTCGATTTCGGCCTCGCCCGCCATGTTGCCGACGACACGCAGCTGACCACGCCGGGCACGGTCGTGGGCACGCCCGCCTACATGGCTCCCGAGCAAGCAGCGAACAAGCCGCTCGATCATCGCTGCGACCTCTTCAGTCTCGGTACCTTGCTGTACCGGATGCTAACGGGGGAACTGCCCTTTTCGGGCACCGACACCATGTCAATGCTGGTGATGCTGGCGACCGAGACGCCGATACCGCCGCGCGAACGGAATCCGAGCGTGCCCGTGATGCTCAACAGGTTGGTGCTCCAGATGCTTGCCAAGGAGGCCGCAGAGCGGCCCGCGTCGGCCCATCTGGTGGTTACGGCACTCAACAGTCTCGAGAGTGGCCCGCATCCACAGCCAGAGCTGCCGCGCCGCCCCGAGCAGCACCAATCCTCTTCCGACGACAAGACGCAACGGCTTGGCGGCCCAGCCGCGCTGACCGATCAGCCCGCCTCTGCGAGGAGGAAGAACGTTTTCATCGGTCTGGCAGCACTGGTGTTCCTCGGGGCAGTGATCTCGGGTTTGGTGGGCTTTTTCCACAACCGAGACGGTTCCGCAGGCAAGGACACTCTCCCTCCTGAGGGGAAGGGCCCTGACGGCGGTCACAAAGATGGAAATGCAAAGGTCGGCCCAAACGAGAAGCTCGCCGCCGAGCAACTCGCCGTGGCCAAATGGTTGATGGAAGACAAGAAGCTCAAGTTCATTGGCATCGAGAAGGACGGCCATCGGGTGATAACGCAGACTCTCCCGGCCCCGCCCTTCAAGGTTCTGGAATTGAATCTATACCCGGCGTATGCGTCGAGTTTCAGCGCGGAGGATCTGGCACGACTGCACGTCTTCGCGGACCTGGAAAAGTTGAATTTGAGCGGACAGCAGGTCACCAACGAGTCGCTGGGCCGTCTCACTTCCCTGGTGAACTTGCGCTCCTTGAGTCTGAACTCCACGCAGATTACGCCCGCGGCGGCTGAAACTTTGCTTCGTTTTCCAAAACTCGAAGAACTTGGCGTAACAGATCTTGGTACCGAGGAAGCGCTGAAAACTCTTGCCGGGCTGCCCGCGCTGAAGAGTCTTTTGCTTGGTGGCGACATTTCGGACAAGTCCTTGCGGTGGATCGAGGACTTTCCCAGGTTGACGCAATTGAAATTGTTGCGTGCCCGTGTCAGCGAAGCAGCTCTCCTGCGGTTGAAAGTGGCCAAGCAACTTCGCCTGCTGGCAATCGACTCGCCCGCCATACGCACGGAAACCTTTGAGCAACTGGCCAAGGACATGCCCTGGTGCGAGATTCACGACCGGCGTGACAATGAGAAACCGGTCATCTACAACAAGGGCAAGGCCGAAGAACATGCCGTGATCCAGTGGCTCTTCGAGAATAAAGGGCTCCAGTCGCTGCAAGTTGAAAGAGTCGATGGCAAGCTGGTAAAGGTCGAATCGGCGCCCACGTTTGCCTTCAAGCTTCGTGAACTCAACCTTCATCCCATGAATGGGGCAACATTCACCGCAGAAGAACTTGAACGTATTACCTCTCTCGTCGACCTCGAAGTGTTGAACCTTGCCGGGCAGTCACTCACCGATAAGACCTTGAGTCATCTCGTTTCGCTGGTCCATTTGCGCAAACTGGAAGTGGACCCCACCACCCTTACCTCAGCGGCAATACAGACTCTGCGGCGTTTCCCTCAGCTAGAAGAGCTGGCCGTTTCAAACGGTGATGACGCCTGGGTCAAAGGGCTCGATCAACTTCCTGACTTGCAGACTCTCAGGCTGTATCGAACCAAGGTTTCGGCTCAGACGATGAGGGCGCTCAGCAGTTTCCCCAAGCTGAGGCACCTGAGCTTGTCCCAGACGTCGACCAGTGAAGCGGACTTGCTTCAGCTCCGAGAAGCCAAACAGCTCCGCTTGCTAGATATTCATTCGGCAGAGCTCGACAAGGGAGTTTTCAAGCGTCTGGCCCAGGCCATGCCCTGGTGCGAGATCCGCGACTACCGCGAGCAGGACAGCCCGATCATCTACAACAAGGGCAAGGCGACCGGCATCCAGTAGCTCCCGGCACGCTTGCCAGTCACTCACTCCGTGACGCCCGGTGCAGGCGGTCGCGGATCGCCAGCCATTCGGGTGAATCGGGCGGCAATTCCACCACAATGCGATCCAGGCCGGCGTCGTCCAGTGCGTGCAACACGGCGTAAAGCTGGCCCGAGTAGTTGGCCGAGTCCGCGGGCATGGCGACCAAGCGAAGCCCTTCTCCACTGAGTGTGGTGGGCCGCAGGCTGAGCCAGCCCACGCGCTGGCCGCTTTCCAGCAACTGAAAGACCCGCTCCTGGCTGTCCCCTTCCACCGTTTCCAGTGGCGTGACCGGGGCATAGTGTCTGCCCTGCAAACCGGGCGACGGGGCGGGCCGGTGCGGTTGCGGCGTGAAACGAGCCCGGTCGATCGGCCCGACCGCGTTCTCGATCGCCTCGGCCGTGAGCAGGCCGGGCCGCAGCAATCTCGGCGGGCTCACCGTCACGTCGAGCACGGTGGACTCGATGCCCCCCGGGCATGGACCGGCGTCGAGAATCAAGTCCACGTGCTCCTCGAGGTCGCGGCCAACGTGCTCGGCGTGCGTGGGAGACAGCAGCGACGATCGATTCGCGCTCGGGGCCGCGACGGGAACTTTCGCCACGCGCAGGAGCGCCAGCGCGACCGGATGAGCGGGCATTCGTAACGCCACGGTTGGCCCGCCGGCGGTAACCGCGGCAGGGACCTGCTCTGCCTTCGGCACGACGAGAGTCAGCGGCCCGGGCCAGAACCGCTCGACGAGTGGCTGCGCCAGCGTGGGCCATTCGGCCGCCAACTGTCTGGCGGCGACGATGCTATCGACATGCACGATGAGTGGATTGGTGGCGGGCCGCCCCTTGGCCGCGAAGATCCGACCGACCGCCTCGGCATCCAGGGCATTCGCCCCCAGGCCGTAAACGGTCTCGGTCGGAAAGGCGACGAGTCGGCCCGCGCGCAGACTGTCGGCGGCCCGGTCAATAATGCCAGCCTCCGGATCGGTTGCCGAAACAGGCAAGAGATTCATGCTCAGAGCGACCTCCTCCCAACGAAAGGGCTGCTCTCCTTGTTGTAATGTAGGCAGCGGGGCAAGGAAAAGTGGTTGCCACGGCCCCCCGGGTCGCAGCATAATAGGAAAGCTGCTTCACGTCTTCTTTTCGCGTCGTCCGGAGGCGGATTCATGAGACACGGACTCTTCTCCCTCGCGGCCTTGTTGCTGAGCGTCACGCTGGTGCAGGCAGAGTATGTGCGTTTCCTCTACAATCCGGGGCTGGTGAAGCAACAGCAAGAGATGCCGGCGCAGCCGGGGCAGCCAGGCCAGCCAGTCTTTCAGCCTCGTCCAGGCCAACCGGGATTTCAGCCCGGCGGGCCGCCCCCGCAACCGATGTTTCAGCCGATGCAGCCCGGGCAGCCCGGGCAACCCATGATTCCTGGCGTGCAACAAGAGGATGAGGACCTGGATCTGACTGCCGTGCGCGACGTGATCATCGAGGTCGACAAGATCATCCCCAGGCCGCAGGGACTGAACACCGTTGCCATCCAGCACAAATACGGGCTGACGGTGCTGATCCAGACGGCGCAGATTCGTTTCGAGCGCGTCCTCGAGAACGGGGACGGGCTGCTCACGGTCAAGCAGCGCTACGCCCAGCGTTACAAGGCAGCCGTCAAGAACAACGGCAATGCCAAGCTGCC
>JBFWSD010000771.1:0-4296 GCA_050248575.1 Gemmataceae bacterium | reverse complement strand
GATCGAAGTGGCCTCGAGAAGACCGGTCGCCGATACGAGCGTGGGTTCCGCCCCCGGCGCCTGTGTCGGGCCGCCGCGCATGGCCGCTTGCAACGCGTCGGCCAGTTCCGCCGGTGTCTGATAACGGTCTTCGGGTTTCTTGGTCAGCAAGCGATTGATCACGGCGACGATCGACTTGGGCAAGTCGGCCCGCAACAGCTCGATGGGCACGAACGGCTCGGAACGATGGCGGATGATCTTCTCCATCATCGTGCCGCCGGGGAAGGGGACCTTGCCGGTGAGGATGAAATAGAAAGTGCAGCCCAGGCTGTAGAGGTCGGCGCGGATATCGGCGGTATTCGAGTTCATCGCCTGTTCCGGTGCGATGAAATCGGGGGTGCCCATCACGGTGCCTTCTTGCGTGAGGCGGCTGGCCAGTTCGTCCTCGGAGCGATTTTCATTGAGGCGGGCCAGGCCCATGTCGAGGATCTTGAGCTGCCCGCCCCAGCGGATGCCCCGGTCGGTGCGGGCAGGCGGCGGCGTGATGAGCAGGTTGGCCGGCTTGATGTCGCGATGGACCAGGCCTCGTTCGAAGGCATGTTGCAACCCGAGGGCGGCTTGCCGCGTATATTCGACGGCCGCTTCGAGCGGGAACGGCCCGTGTTCCTTCACCAGCCGCGACAGATCGATGCCGGGCACGTACTCCATGGCGAAGAAGTGGGTTTGCCCCACCTGATCGGCATCGAAGGCCATGACGATGTTGACGTGCGAGAGCTTGCCGGCGGCGCGGATCTCGCGTTTGAAGCGATCGACCGCCTTGGGATTGTCGAGCTTCTCCTTGCGGATGATCTTGAGGGCGACGATGCGGTCGAGACGGCGCTGGCGGGCCTTGAAGACTTGCCCCATGCCCCCTTCGCCGAGTCGTTCGAGGAGGAGATACTGCCCGAGCACGAGATCGCTGCCCTTGCCCAGGCTGATCTGGTTGACCTGGTAAGGGGTGAGCCAGTTGTGCTTCATGGCCTGGCGGGCCAGCTCGCGCGGATCATTGACCTTGGCGGCCAGAGCGGCCAGCTCATCGAGCTGATCCGGTTCCAGCACCTGGCTCTGCCGAACCGCGGCAACGAATTCAGAGGCTGGCGACTTCGCCATGACTGGATCAGACGTGCCCATCGATCATCCCAGACAGCATGCGTATTCTAGAGAATGCCGCACTGGTGAAACACCACAAAATCGGCCCCAGCCTCACGTCTGTATCTACCCGCGCCATGGGTTCAGGGTTTTGCGAAGTTTGTATTCAGTTGGCCGCCCGCTTCGTCGATGGACGGAATCGGGGCATTGCGCGGATTCTCGCTCACACCTTCGAGGAACTTCATGGTCGCCAAGAACACGCAGATCAGCGAGCTGCATCAGGACCTGGAAGCGTTTCATCATTACCTGCAATCGGAACGGGGCATGGCGGCCAACACGGTGGAGTCGTATGGCCGCGACCTGGAGCGCTTTGCCGTGTGGGTGGAAGCGGGCGGGCTGCGCCAGTTCCTTGCCCCCACCGTGCGCGAGCTGAGCAACTACCTGTGCCACCTGCGTGAAGAAGGGCTGGCCCCCGCGAGCATCGCGCGGCACCTGGTGGCCCTCAAGATGTTCTATCGCTTCCTCCGTCTCGACGAGCGCGGCGATCCGCAGGCCGCCGAGCTGATGAGCTCACCGACTCTGTGGGAGCGCATCCCGCAGGTGCTCAGCCCGGAAAGTGTGGAAAAGTTGCTGCAAGCGCCGCTGCCCGAGGATCGTTTCTATCAGCGCGATCGAGCCTTGCTGGAAACGCTCTATGCCACGGGCAGCCGCGCCTCGGAAGTCGTCGGGCTGAAGTTGAACGACCTGCACCTCGAATCGGGCTTCTGCAAGTGTACCGGCAAGGGAAGCAAGCAACGCGTGGTGCCGCTGGGCGGACCGGCCATCGAGGCATTGAAGGAGTATCTGCGCGGTCTGCGCGGCGAGCTGACGCGCGCGGTCTCGGACTGCCCGTGGGTGTTTGTGAGCCGCGGGGCCCGGGCCCTCACGCGCGAGATGCTCTGGATCCTGGTGAAGAAATACGTGCGTCGGGCCGGTTTGCCGGGCAAGGTCAGCCCGCACACGCTCAGGCACAGTTTCGCTACTCACTTGCTCGCAGGCGGCGCCGACCTGCGCACCGTGCAAGAACTGCTGGGCCACTCCAACATCCGCACGACGCAGCACTACACGCACGTCGACCGCGACCGCCTGCGGGCCATTCACCGCAAGTTTCATCCGCGCGGGTGAGCGGGATCACGGCTCATACGCTCGATCATCGCCGTCAAGATCCGGTTGGCCGGCGTGGGCAGCCCGTGTTCCTCGCCCAGCCGCACCACGGCGCCGTTCATGCTGTCGATCTCGGTGCGGCCCCGCTGCTCCAGGTCACGCAGCATCGAAGGGTAATGATTGCGCGTGGCGGGCACCAGTTCGTTGTCGAACACCACCTCGTAATCCTCGGGCCGCTCCCAGAACAGCGGGATCTTGTGCGCATGGCAGACCGCGAACGCCTCGCGGAAGATGTCGCTCATGGCCCGCCGGCTGGGCGGATGATCCCACAGCTCGCCGTACGTCTTCCGCAGCAGGGCTCCCATTGCATTCAGGGCACAGTTGAAGAGCAGCTTCGACCACAGATAGGAAAGAAAACGGTCGGTGGCCGCGGCGGGCACACCCGACTCGTTCAGCACGCGGGCAATCCTTTCCGCCTCCGGCATCAGCTCGGCCTCGCCGCGATGCGGGCCAAGACGCAGGTGATCGGCATGCACCGTGATCTTCACCTGGCCCGGTTCGAGCTCGGCCCCGGTGATCACGCGGGCACCAAACACACGCTCGACGCCAAACGCCTCACGTAACTGTTCCACGTTGCCGTGCCCGTTCTGGATGCTGACCAGCTTCGTCCGCGGGCCGACCAGTTTCCGGCAGCCTGCGATGGCCGCCGCCGTGTCGTACGTCTTCACCGTCAACAGGATCAGTTCCCACTCCCCCGCGGGCACGTCGTCCACCGAGGTGAAGAGTCGGCCGCAGCCGTGGATATGATGAGCGCCCCACAGTCCGGTAAGCCGGAGGCCGTTGGCACGGATCGCCTCGAGATGTGCAGCCCGCCCCAAGAGGCCGACCTCGTGTCCGGCCTGGTGCAACAGTCCGCCGATGGCCGAGCCCAGGGCACCGGCGCCATAGATCAGGATCTTCATGAGGAAGGATTACCGCAAAGGCAACTCGACCGCCTGCCCGGATTGCGCACTGTGGGCCACGGCTTCGGTGAACTCCATGTACGCGACGCCGCCTTCAAACGTGGTGAAGCGGACCGGTTCGCCGTGGCGGATGGCCCGGACGAACTCTTCTTCCACGCGCCAGCCCCCTGCCTTCTCGGGCGGGATCGGCAGCTCTTCGAGCTCATCGAGGCTGGCACTCCCCTTGCTGCGCTGCTTGCTGGCGCCGCGCAGACGATCGGTGGTCAAGTCGTAGCAGAGCACCCCTTCGGTGCCATAGAGCCAGATCGAGGAATGCTGCCCGTGAGTGACGCCGCCCGAGAGATGATAGATGGCCCGGGCGCCGTTCTCGAGGATCGCCAGCACCTGGACGCTGTCGGGCGTGCCCACCGGGCGGCGTACGCCGCTGGCCGGATCGATGCGCGTGGCAATGAACGCATGCGCCTGCGCCAGCACGCGCACGGGGGGCGGCACCCAGCGCGATATCGTCTCGTGCAAGATTCCCAGCGTGAGCATGTTGTAGCCCGAGAGGGCCGCGTCCTGCCGCCAGTGCAACGGGGCCGCCGGATCGGCGAGGCTGGCGTTCAGCCCGAAAACCTGCACCTCGCGTAGCTCGCCCAGGAAGCCGCTCTCGATCAGGTCGAGCACCACCTGGTGCCCCTTGAGCCCGAACGGGCTGGGCACCACTTGCGTGACCAGGTCGGGATGCTGCGTGGCGGCCTCGTGCATGCGCCGGGCCTCGTCGGCATTGAGAGCGATGCGGGCCTCGGTCAGCACGTGCTTGCCCGCTGCGAGCGCCGCCAGCGTGATCGGGCAGTGCAAGTAGGGCCACGTGCCGATCACCACGGCATCGATCTCTGCAGCGGCGACCAGCTCGCGCCAGTGCTCGAAGGTGCGCGGAATGTTGAACTCGCGCGCGGCCGCCGCCGTCGAGCCGGGCCGGCGATTGCACACCGCCGCCAGCACCACGTCTTGCTGCGCGAGCAGCCCGGGGATGTGCCGTTGCTTGGTGTTCGCGCCGGCGCCGATGAGTCCGATTCGCAAAGGTCGAGTCATGAGCGGTCAC
>JBFWSD010000770.1:0-4296 GCA_050248575.1 Gemmataceae bacterium | reverse complement strand
CTCATCCCCATCTGGACCACTGGCATTGTCGGGTTATTGCTCTGGACTGCCGGGCGCCTGAGGGGTTGACAGAAGGAGATCGCACATGAAAAGCTCTACGGCCCGGCGCGCGTTCACCCTGATCGAACTCCTCGTGGTGATCGGTATCATCGCGGTGCTGATCGGCATCCTGCTGCCTGCCGTGCAGAAGGTGCGCGAGGCCGCTGCCCGTTCGCGCTGTGCGAACAATCTCAAACAAATGGGGCTGGCGCTGCAAGCCTACCACGACAGTCAGGGTTCGTATCCGCCGGGCTACGATTCCGGCTATGACGCGGCGGGCAACGACACCGGTCCCGGCTGGGGCTGGGCGGCCCGTATCTTGCCCTTCGTGGAACAGCAATCGCTGTACACATTGATCAACTTTCAGCAGCCCATCGAGGCGCCGGGCCATTCGGCCGCCCGGACCACTTCGGTGAAACTGTACCTGTGTCCTTCCAGCCAGACGCCCAGCACGTTTGCCGCCGCCCGCCGGACGCCAACCGGGCAAGTGGTCGCCACGCTCTGCGACGTGGCGGCCAGCAACTACCCTGGCGTCTTTGGCATCACCGAGCCCGGCGTGGACGGCGAAGGCATGTTCTTTCGCGGCAGCCAGGTGCGCATTCCCGACATCACCGACGGCACCAGCCACACATTGATCGTCGGAGAACGAGCCTACCTGGACGGCGAAACAACCTGGGTGGGGGCTGTCACAGGAGCAAACATGGTGGCGCCGCCCGCCTCGCCGATGCCGCAGCAAGTGCTGCATAGCTCGAACAACGTCCTGGGCCATAGCGGCGAGGCCACCGATGGCCCGGATCTGCCCCAGGAGCCGAATCATTTTTCCAGCCGGCATCCGGGCGGAGTCAACTTCCTGTTCGTCGACGGGCACGTGTCCTTCCTGGGCAGATCGGTGAGCTATTCCACCTACAAGGCTCTGTCCACGCGTGCGGCCGGCGATCTTGTTCCGGGAGACTTTTGATGCGCTGGCAACTTCTAGCATTTCCCCTCGTGCTCGGCTTCGTCGTCGGTTGTGGCAGTTCTGACCCGAAGCCGCAGCCCAAGGCCCCGGTGACCATTGCCGAGGTGCCCGAGGCCGTCATGAATTCTGCGCGGCAGCAACTGCCGGACGTCGAGTTCCATCAAGCCTGGAAGAAAGCCAGCGGCTCCTACGAGGTCAGCGGCACCACGGCCAACGGCCGCGTCCGCGAGATCGAGATCAAGGCCGATGGCACCGTTGTCGAAGTCCAGTAGCGATCCATTCAACTGCGCGGCCCGGTTCAGCCGATATGAGAGATAAGGGACTCTCCGCGCGGAACCCGTTCAGGGCGCCGCGCGCCAGGCTGAAGGGACGACGCAAACTCATGGATGAAGCAGCGCCTCTCGATCCGCCCGACGTCACGGCCATCGAGCTGAAACTGTCACTGGGCGACGGCCCCCACGCCGCCTCGCTCGACGCGAACCGCACCAAGTTCTCCAAGGCGGCCTCGTGAGCAGCTAATGTGGTCAAACGACTGTGACGACCAAGCACGCACGCTGGACAGTCAAGTCACTCCACTACCAACCCGAGAGACGCGAGCAGGTCGCTAGTCTCCCGTCACTTCCTGGTAGCCCTTGCCGGTCTTTTCTTCGATGAGCTTGGCGGCGTGCTTCTCGGCCTTGGCGACGTCGGCGAAGCTCTTGGTCTGGGTCTGCCCGTTCGTGCCGATGCGGCCGAAGCGGACGGTGACGTCGGTGCCCACCATCGAGATCTCCCAGAACTTGTTCGACTTCTCGTCGGTGTACTCGAAGCGGCGGGTGCCGGCCGGCACGGCCACGGGCTGCGCCGCCGACGTTTCGGATGGGCCCGCCGGCTTCGGAACGGCTGCGTGTTTCTTCATCACCTTCAGGAATACCTTGTAGGTGCCCAGCTCTTCACGGGCCTCGCGCAACTCCTCCTCCTCGATCAGAAACTCGCGCATCTTCTTGACGTTCTCGGGCGGGTTGAGCCGTTTCGCCGATTCCTTTTCCAGCCAGCCGGTGTGCTCCGAATCTGAGAGAGTGCACAGGAGCGTGATCTGCTTGCGCTCGACGCCCGTGCCGAACAGCCCCTCCTGGTCGAGGTCGGCGAGGGCCAGCACCATGACGGCAAAGACGCTGCCCCTGGTCTTGTCGTAGTCCTCGTCTTCTTCCTCGTCGCCGCTGGACAGGATCGGGTAGATGTCGGGCAGCAGGTAGCCGCCCTCGTAAGCCCATTCCGCGCTGCCCCAGCGGGCCATCGGGTCTTCCTCGCCGTCCCGTTCGACCCGTTGCCGGTACGCCTCCTCCGTGTTGGCCGAGGCGTCGAGGGCCACTCCGTCGTCATCGTTGTAAAGCGCGAATGCGTAGATGGTCTCATCGGCATGTTCCGCGCGGAATTTCTTGAACGCCTCGCGTACGCCGTCCTTCAGAAGCTGTCGAGCCTGGGCAATCTTATCGCTCATGGAATCCTCAACGGTGAAACTCCCTCGATGCCAGTTACTTACATCAATGCAGGCCTGCTACTCACACCCACAGGGTAGGCAACTCGTCGATGAAAATCCACACCGTACAATCCCGCCCGATCTCTGGTTCGTTCTCATCCCCCTCTGGACCACTGGCATTGTGGGGTTATTGCTCTGGACTGCATTCAACTGCGCAGCCCGGTTCAGCCGATATGAGAGATAAGGGACTCTCCGCGCGGAACCCGTTCAGGGCGCCGCGCGCCAGGCCGAAGGGACGACGCAAACTCATGGATGAAGCAGCGCCTCTCGATCCGCCCGACGTCACGGCCATCGAGCTGAAACTGTCACTGGGCGACAGCGAACTGCCCGGGCTGGACAAGCTGCCCACGCTGAGCGTGCGCGAGGCCAAGCTCCTCAGCGAAGCTCCGTGGGTTCGTTCGCTTGGCAAGCTCGGCCTGGAAGTCTCCACGCAGGGCTGGCGTTTCCCCGTTCCCCTGGAACCGTCGTTGCGCCCCGGGGCCGAGATCCATCGTCATCCGGCCGCCGAGGAAGCCAGACGCAAGCCGCGCGGCGATCGGCCCCTCACACGCATCAAGCCGCCGCGCGACGCCGTCGTCTTCAAGGAACGCCTGCTCTACGCACTGCAACCTCCGCTCGAAAACCTGTTTGCGGGCCGGGAAGTCCAGCTGCCCATGAAGCCTTACCCCTACCAGATCGAGGGGATCGCTTTTCTGATGCCGCGACACGCCGCCCTCCTGGCCGACGAGATGGGGCTGGGCAAGACCATGCAAGCGATCGTCGGCATTCGCCTGCTCCTGCACGCCGGGCTGGCCCGACGCGTGCTCGTTGTCTGTCCCAAGCCGCTCGTCCACAATTGGAGCCGCGAGCTCGGCGTCTGGGCCGACGACGTCCCCTTCGAGGTGATCGGCGGCGATGCCGCGGCCCGCCGGGCTGGCTGGTTCGCCTCCAACGCGCCTCTCAAGCTCGTCAACTACGAGATGCTCTCGCGCGACGCCGACCTGGTCACCGATCCGCGCGTCCGCTTTGACCTGGTCGTGCTCGACGAGGCCCAGCGCATCAAGAATCGCGGTTCCAAGACGGCCCAGGTCATTCGCAAGATCGATCGGGGCCGCTCCTGGGCACTTACCGGGACGCCCATCGAGAACCGCTGCGAAGACCTGATCAACATCTTCGCCTTCGTGGATGAGGGCCGCATCCCCCCCGAGACGCCCGCAAAGAGGCTGCCCGCGCTGACTTCCGATTGTATCTTGCGCCGCACCAAGGACGATGTGCTCGAGGACCTGCCGCCCAAGACCGTGCGCGACGAGTATATCGAGCTGACCTCGGCCCAGCGCAGCGCCTATGAGCTGGCCGAGAAAGAGGGCGTGGTCCGCCTCAACGCCCTCGGCGACACCATCACCGTGCAGCACGTCTTCGAGCTGGTAATGCGGCTCAAGCAAATCTGCAACTTCGACCCCTTCACCAGGCAAAGCGCCAAGCTGGAACAGATGCAGGCCGAGCTGGCCGAGGTCGCCGCCAGCGGCCGCAAGGCCATCATCTTCTCGCAATGGGTCGAGCCGCTCGAATACCTGGCCGAGGCGTTGAAGGACTATGGCCCGCTCAGCTTCCACGGCAAGGTGCCGACGAAGCAACGCCAGGCCGTGCTCGATCGCTTCAAGAGTGATCCCAGCAAGCACTTGATCCTGATGAGCTACGCCACCGGGAGCGTCGGGCTGAACCTCCAGTTTGCCAACTATGTCTTCCTGTTCGACCGCTGGTGGAACCCGGCCGTGGAGGACCAGGCCATCAACCGCGCTCA
>JBFWSD010000769.1:0-4302 GCA_050248575.1 Gemmataceae bacterium | reverse complement strand
ATGAATCTGGAGGCAATATGGCACGTGTCGTGCTCGCCATGAGTGGTGGAGTCGACAGCTCGGTGGCAGCCTATCTGCTGAAGCAGGCGGGCCACGAGGTGATCGGGCTCTTCATGCGCACCGGCGTCCATCAGCCCGAGCCGGTCAGCTGCTCGACCGACTCCCACAAGAAGGGCTGCTGCTCGGCCCTCGATGCCGGCGATGCCCGTCGCGTCGCCGACCTGCTCGACATGCCCTTCTACGCCCTCGACTTCGAAGGTGAGTTCGAACGCATCATCGACTATTTCGCCGACGAGTACCTGGCGGGCCGCACTCCCAATCCCTGCGTGGTCTGCAACAACTGGCTCAAGTTCGGCAAGCTCTGGTCGTATGGCAAGCAACTCGATGCCGATTTCGTCGCCACGGGCCACTACGCACAGATCATCGAAAACAAGGCCCGCTTCGAGATGCACCGCGGCATCGATGCGGGCAAGGATCAGTCCTACGTGCTCTTCGGTCTGCGCCGCAGCCTGCTCGAGCACATCCTGTTCCCCATCGGCAACCGCCATAAAGACGAGATCCGCGACCTGGCCCGCAAGGTCGGCCTGGGCGTCCACGACAAGCCCGACAGCGTGGAGATCTGTTTCGTGCCCGACGGGGATCATGGCCGGGTCATTCGCGAACGTCGGCCCGGCCAGGCCCGCGCGGGCCACATTGTCGACACCACGGGCAACATTCTCGCCCCGCACGAGGGCATCGAGAACTTCACGATCGGCCAGCGCAAGGGGCTGGGCTTCGCTGCCGGCCGCCGCCGCTATGTCCTCGACATCGTGCCCGCCACCGGCGCGGTCGTGGTTGGCGACAAGGAAGAACTGCTGAGCGATAGGCTGCAAGGAACCGACGTCAACTGGCTGATCGATCCGCCCGGCGGCCCGCTGCGCTGCCAGGCCAAGATTCGCTACAAGCATCCGGCCGCCGCCGCCACCGTGACCCCGCTCGAAAGCAAACGCGTTGCCGTTCAGTTCGACGAGCCGCAAACTGCGATCACGCCCGGGCAGGCCGTTGTCTTCTATGACCAGACGCGCGTCCTGGGCGGCGCTTGGATTCTTTAGACACGCCATCCCGGGTGCTCCCGTGCGAATTCGACCGTTGACGTTGAAGCGAGATGTCACCCCGGAAAATGGACCGGTGTTTGCGGCGGACATCGTCGCTTCTACGGCCCGGATCACCGGGGACACGCTCGACTATTCGGTGGCCAGCCTCGCAGTGGTCGATCGGATCATCGAGAACTTTCGCAAGGACGGCCAGACCATCGACAGTATGGCCGAAACGCTTTTCTGCTTCGGTTGCTATGTTGGCGAGGTGCTCGTCCGCAATGCAGGGGGCCGCTGGCTGGCCACGCCCGAGGAACACCTGCCCGTGCTGGGTATGCGAATCACCGTCGAGTTGCCGAACTCGCTCTGTAACCCCATCGCCAAGGTCTTCAAGCGCATGCACAACGGCATGGAGGACCATCTCCCCTACTTCTACGTGGCATTCACGCAGAAGCCAACTCAGTCGATCGAGGTTCGGCCAGAGTCTGGAAAAGAGAAGCCGCTTGAGTAGGTCATTGGGCGGGCCGGCTGACCTTCACGGTGATGTCGTTCTTGCCCGCGCCAATCTCGAACTCGAGCCCGGAAGATTCGAAGCGCTGGAAGCGGTCATCCAGGGGCGGCGGCAGCGTGCCGCGCGATTCGTCCAGTTCCACCGTCAACGGCGGGCTGACCATCGCACGATACTTGCCCGGCGGGACGCCGTCGCCGGGCTTGGTGGTGCCAAGGTTGAAGCGGCCCTCGCCGTCGATGGCCCCGCGGGCACTGAACTTGGGAGTCACGTCGATCGATTCGAAGACGACCGTGCCGCCGCTCAGTTCGCGCGCGGGCTGATCGTCTTCGAACACCACCTGGCCCGCCACGGGGACGTGCCCCGAGCCGCAGCCGGCGACAAGCAAGAACACAAGCGGCAAGAATTTCCGTGGCTGCATGCTTTGCTCAATAGCTGTTGGAAGGAATCACGTTGCCGTCGCGCCGGTTGGCAAGATTGCCCAGCGTGGTGCCGTCGATGTTGCTGCGGATGGCGACCACGCGGCCGTCGCCGAAGGTGAACTGGCAGACGCCGTGATGGTAGCTGCCGAATCCGTAGGTCGTCGTATCGAGCGGGCCCTGGGCGATGAGCCGGCCCGGGCCGGCTTGCCGCGAGCAGCCGCCCACCCGGTCGCCGTTGTACGCCGAGTTGTCCCAGTTGAAGACGCCGAACTGGCCAAACGGCACGTGCTTCTCGCCAAAGAAGAGCGTGTTGCTCAGCCCGTCGTCGATCTGGGTAATGGTGAGCGAGGGCATCGACAGCCCGTTGTGCCAGTTCCGTTCACACCAGAACGGGCCATTGGCAGGAGCGTTGTACGGCGGCGGATTGCCCGCATTGGTGCCCCACCAGTAATCCCAGGTGCCCGTGGTATCGCCGACGTTGCAAGCATAGTCGATGAGGGCCCCCGACTTGTGCGTGGAATCGGCCCCGCCGTCGCGAGCGTCGGAAGGATACACGCTCAGGTTGGTGTCGGCGGGCCTCCGCCGCGACGGGCAATAAAAGACCGGCACCACGCCGGTGAGGGCAGCGGTCGATTGCTGATGATACCCCTTGTTCACATCGAACTTGTTGAACAGGTTCTGCTGCTCGATGTAGGGCAGCATGTAGACGACCCACGTGACGTTGGGATCGTGTCGGCTGTGCGGCAGTCGCCCGCGCTGGGTGTTGTAGTTGTGCACCGCCATGCCGAGTTGCTTGAGGTTGTTGACGCAACGAGCCCGGTTGGCGGCCTCGCGCACCTTTTGCACCGCGGGCAGCAACATGGCGACCAGGATGCCGATGATGGCCATCACCACCAGCAATTCGATGAGCGTGAACGCAGAACGAACCTTGCAGCGTGACATGCTTGTTCTCCGCGGCGAATCTCCCCCCCAAGGCGAAGTGATGTTATAAGTCTAGCGAGGGCAAGGGCCTGACGAAACTGAAAACCTGGTGTTTTCGGCAAGATCGTCCCTTTTCGCGCAAGTTGTCTGCTCGTCCCCGTCTGTTGGTAGTCAACCAGATCGGGGGAGGCCATCATGCAAGTCAGCAAGCTGGGAATCGTGGCGGGTGTGGTAGCACTGCTGGTGTCGGCCGCGTCCGCCTCGGCCGTGTTGCCCGCGCCCGTATATGTTGGCGCCCAGGTGACGGGCATCTGGCCCAACAGCCCGGCGATGCGGGCCGGCCTTGAAGTGGGCGACGTGATCGTGGCCGTCAACAACCGCCCGGTCCGCAGCATGCAAGAATACCTCACCCGCATGGCCTGCGGGCCGCAAGTCAGCGTGCTCGTCCGCGATGTCCGCAGCGGGCAATACGTGACTCGTTTCGCGGTGCCAGTGAACGGCAAGCTGGGGATCCGCCTGGCGATCGTGCCGGTGCCGCCGAACATGCCCGCGACCGTGGTGCAGCCTGTGATCCAGCCCGTTGTCGTGGTGCCGTTCAACGCCAATCAGCAACAACAGCAACAGCCATAGAAACGACCAGAGTTCCAATGAGCCCGACGTGCCGGCCAATGCTGGCACGTCGGGCTCATTGCTTGCGCCGACTCCACAGACAGACACACCGGACACAGAAATCTCCCCTCTCCAGCGCATCATTCAGGAAAAGGCGCATGTGGCGTCGCTGCTGCGTGCCCATGGAACGCAGCTGCAGCGGCGCAGTTCCATGCGCGGCTCGACGGGAGATGTAGTTCCCATCGTCATTGCACACTGGCCGGAACCGGGGGCGTCATCTCTGTAACTCATGAATCCGCCGTGATTTGTGGAGTGCGTCGCGGCAGCGGAACCGGACCGGTTGCACACTTGGAGAACGACGATTTTTCACCCTAATTCACGTAGCCGCCACAACTAATGGCAAGCGTCCAAACGCCTTCGGTGTGCAACCGATTTGTGCAAGGCACGGAGACTCTGACCGAGGAATTTCGCGATACAATGGAAAACAGATCGACTGAAGAGGTCTATCATGAATCGGCGTCAGTTCGGAACGGCCTGCCTGGCCTGTGCCCTGGGCTGCACCTCGCAAACGGGCCGCCCTTGCTACGATTGCAAGGGCAAAGGCAAACGCGTCTGCCATCAGTGCCTTGGCGAGGGCCAGATCCTCTTCGACGAACCCAGTTTCAGCGAGCGGCGCGAGTGCACTGTCTGTGCGGGGAAAGGCTACCTGACCTGCTCGACCTGCGCGGGGAAGGGCCGTCTGCCCGACCCCGCAAAGTAGCACAGGAAG
>JBFWSD010000768.1:0-4305 GCA_050248575.1 Gemmataceae bacterium | reverse complement strand
ACCGCTAGCTGCTCTTGCAGTCGTTCGATTCGATGCGTCGCGATATTGACAACTCGGGCAGCCTCGCCGGACAAGACGCCCTCACCGCGCGTGCCTTCGAGATGATCTCGTCCAGCAAGGTGCGCGACGCTTTCGATGTGAAGCAAGAGCCCGAGTCGGTGCTGGCCTAGTACGGCTAGAACACGTCGTGGTTGATGGCCCGCCGCCTGGTGGAGGCTGGCGTCTCCTGTGTCACGCTGTCCGGCCATGGCGACTGGGACACGCACGAGAATAACTTCACCGTGATGCGCCGGCTCATGCCGCAGCTCGATCAAGCCGTCCACGCTCTGGTCACCGACCTGTGCGAGCGCGGGCTGGACAAAGATGTGGCGCTGGTGGTGTGGAGTGAGTTTGGCCGCACACCGAAGATCAACAACAAGGCGGGCCGCGATCACTGGCCCGCCGGCTCGGTGCTCATGGCGGGCGGCGGCTTCAAGACCGGACAGGCCATCGGCACCACCGATTCGCAAGGGGGCCGACCCACGACGGTGCCCTATTCGTCGGCCAGTGTGCTGGCGACCCTGTACCAGCACCTGGGCATCGACCCGGCGACAACGCTGCCCGATTTCAGCGGGCGGCCGATGTATCTGCTCGACGACCGCCGCGTCATCACCGAGCTGAGCTGACCATCGCCGACAGGAAAGCGCGACGGGCCAGCGCGGGAATCAGATTCCCGCGCTGGCCCGTCGCGTTGCTCCCGCGTGTCAGGCGGCAGCAAGCAATGCTTGAACCATCTCCTCTGCCTCGCCGCGCGCGCCGTGCAGAACCCGGGCGCGGGCCAGCGTATTCTGCAAGGCGATCAGCGATTCGGTAGGCCGCTTGCGAATCGGCAAGGTGCTCGACAGCAAGGTCAAGAGGGCGATGCCCGTGGACAACGGTTTCGGTTGCCAGCGCACTTGCTGACGAAACTCCGTGAGCACGATGATGCCGGGCTGCAACGGTTCGGCGCCGGCCTGGGTGCCAAAATCTGCCGGGGCGCAACGTTTCGGCAACGGCGAGCCGGGCACGCGCAGCGATAGCAGCCGCGGATACGGGTGGATGAGACCGTCGCGATCGAGCACGGCGAACTCGTCGGAATAGTAAGTGGCTCCGGCTTGCAAGAGAGCGCTAACCAGCGTGGTCTTGCCGCTGAAACTGGCGCCGGGGACCAGGATGGCGCGGCCCTGCCAGGCGACGACGCCCGCATGCACGAAGATCCGCCCTGGCGCGGTCTCCCCCAGGTGAATCTGCACGTCGGATTCGAGAATGCCAAAGAGCGTGGGCAGGTCGGTGCCGCAGGCGAGCGGGTTGGTTCCTTCGAGGAGGTCGTAGCCCGCTTCGTGCTGGATGATCGAATAGACTCGTTCGGCGTCGGCCGGATCGATGGGCTGGCTGCCCGGGGGCAGGAACGGGCGGTAGGCTTCGAGCGGCCCGACGGCGTTCGAGCGCAGCCCGAGCCGCACGCCAAAGCTCTCGATACCGATCTCGGATTGCCAGACGATTTCTTGGGGAAACGCGCGCAGAGTGGCAGGGGTCGTCAAGGTTAACTCCAGGTGCTCATCCATGTTGCAAAACAAGTAGTCAACGTCGTGGTGTTAGTGTCATCGGCCCTCGTGAAGTCGGGCTTCATCGTGTCGAAGCGGTAAGCGGCGAATTTCGGGCCGGCAGTGCCGGATATGCGGGTCCTCCCTTCCAGCGTGGCGGTCGGGCGCATAAGCTAGTCTGCGTGAACACACCAGCATTCGAGGGGCGAGTCGAGTTCGCGGCGGGCTTCCGGCCCCGCTCCGCCATCAGCCACGTCCTGTTCGATTTCGACGGCACCTTGTCACTGATCCGGCAGGGCTGGCCGGACGTGATGGTGCCCATGTTCGTGGAGATGTTGCCGCCCCGCGCGGGCGAGAGTGACGAGGAGCGCCGTCGTCTCGTCTTCGACGACATCATGCGGCTCAACGGCAAGCAAACCATTTACCAGATGATGCAGCTGGCCGAGCGCATCCGCGAGCGGGGGGGCAGCCCGCACGAGCCGCTCTGGTACAAGCACGAGTACCTGCGGCGGTTGCACGAGCGCATCGATCGCCGCCTGGAAGATCTGCGGCACAAGCGCTGCACGCCCGACGAGCAGCTCGTCCATGGCAGCCGGGCCTTGCTGGAACTGCTCCGTCAGCGCGGGCTGACTCTCTACCTGGCCAGCGGTACGGATGAGCCCTTCGTGAAAGCAGAGGCCGAGTTGCTCGATGTTGCCCGCTATTTTCAGGGCCGCATCTACGGCGCCCAGGACGATTATCAGTCCTTCTCCAAGAAAATGGTCATCGAGCGCATCCTGCGCGAGAACGCCATCTCCGGAGAGAGTCTGCTCGCCTTTGGCGATGGCTATGTGGAGATCGAGAACACGGTGCAGGCGGGCGGCCTCGCCGTCGCCGTGGCCAGCGACGAGGCCAACAACGGCTCGGGCCGCATGGATGAGTGGAAGAGACAGCGTCTTCTTGGCGTCGGCGCTGCGGTGGTCATCGCCGATTATCGCGACGCCGGGCCGCTGCTCGATTGCTTGCTCGCCGCGAGGGACTCCTGATGGTGCCGCGTAAGCCGCTCGACCTGAGCCAGCTCAAGATGTCGCCGCTGGCGAGCCGGCACAGCCTGACCCGTGCCGATGACATCCTCATTGACCCCGATACGCCGCCGCAGCCGCTGGATGAGCTGGCCTGCGGGCAAGTTCGCGAGCTGGCGGGACACATCCGCGCTGCCCGCGAACAGGGCCGCAGCATCATGCTCATCTACGGCGCCCATCTCTTGCGGAACGGGGCGGCCCGCCTTGTCGATCGTCTGCTTGCCGACGGCTGGCTCAATCACCTGGCCACCAACGGGGCCGGTTCCATCCACGACTGGGAATACGCCTGGCTGGGGGCCTCCACCGAGAGCGTGGCCGATGGCATTGCCCATGGCTGCTTCGGCACCTGGAACGAAACGGGACGTTTCCTGCACTTGGCCCTGCTCGTCGGTGGCATTACCGGCGAGGGCTACGGCCAATCCCTGGGCCGATTTCTCCACGAAGATGGCGTCACCCTGCCTCATGCCGAAGGGCTCAAACAAGCCCTGCGCGACGATCCCGAACATCCGCTGAGCGGAGCCCGGGCCGACCTGCTCCGCGCCATGAACCAGCACGGTTTGACCGCGGGCCGCCATCAGGTCGAACACCGCTGGAAGCATGCCTCCATCATTGCTCAGGCCTACGCACGCGGGGTGCCCGTCACGGTCCACCCGGGCATCGGCTACGACATCATTGCCACCCATCCGATGTTCACCGGCGCGGCGATTGGCCGCGCCGCCGAGATCGATTTCAAGTTGTTCGCCGCTGCTGTGGAAGGGCTGGATGACGGGGTCGTGCTCAATGTCGGTTCGGCCATCATGGGACCGCAAGTCTTTGAAAAGAGTCTCAGCTGCGTGAATAACCTGCGCTTGCAAGCAGGCCGCCCGGTCGTCAGCGGCCACCAAATCGTAGTGGTCGACCTTCAAGACGGCGGCCAGTGGGACTGGCGTCAGGGGGAGCCGCCCAAGACGAACCCGGCCTACTATCTGCGCTTCTGCAAGAGCTTCTCGCGCATGGGGGGCGCCATGCACTATGTGCAGGCCGACAACGTCACTTTACTGCATCACCTTTACGGCGAATTGAAATCATGCTGAGCGCGCAACGGTTTCAGGAGCTGGCAGCCGCGTATCCGCGCCTACGCGTGGCAGTGGTGGGGGACTTCTGCCTGGATCGCTACCTCGAGATCGACGGCAGCCGCGCGGAGCTTTCCATCGAGACCGGCTTGCCCGTTTACAACGTGACGCGTGTGCGGGCCCAGCCCGGCGGCGCCGGCACCATCGTGAACAATCTGGTGGCGCTGGGCATCGGTGCCGTTCACATCGTCGGCTTCTGTGGCGATGACGGCGAGGGCTACGAGCTGCGGCGGGCCCTGTCGGCGCTGCGCGGAGTGCAGGTCGATCACTTCCTGACCACGCCCCTGCGCGCCACCTTCACTTACACCAAGCCACTCTTGCAGCTTCCGGGGGAACCGCCGCGCGAGCTCAATCGGCTGGATATCAAGAACCATACGGCGACTCCTTGCGAACTACAGGAAGAACTCGCTGCCCGGGTGCGGGCGCTGGCCAGTCGCGTCGATGCCATGATTCTTCTCGATCAGGTCGACGAGGCGGACACCGGCGTGGTGGGCCGCAAGGTGCTGGAGGCGATCGGCGAGATTGCCGGAAAGCAGCCCGGCTTGTGGATCCTTGCGGACAGCCGGCGCG
>JBFWSD010000767.1:0-4308 GCA_050248575.1 Gemmataceae bacterium | reverse complement strand
AGAAGAACGGCACCGCCACGTCAACCACTCCCGGGCGAATGACAACAAGGAGGACTGCCCGCCGATCTTACGCGGGGCCAGGATTTTTGGATGGCGGATCGGAATTCGATGTGGGGCTGGTTGGTAACCTGCCGTGTGACAGTACCCAGCGTTCAACCGCTGTGGTGCGCACGTCCGCACGAAACGGCCGCTGCGCGGCCGCGGCAGGTTGTAACCTGCCCCACGCGCCTGCGCCCTGGTAGAATCTCACCACCAACAAGTTATCTGACTGGAGGCACATCATGAGTCGTGCGCGTCTCCTGGCGGTGGTGGTGCTGCTGGCGGGCAGCCCTGTGCTGCGGGCAGGCAAGTTCGAGCCCGCCGACATCTTCAAGCTGCAGTGGGCCAGCGATCCGCAGATCGCGCCCGACGGCTTGCAGGTCGTCTACGTCCGCAATTTCATGGACGAGATGAAAGACCGCCGCCGCTCCAACCTGTGGGTGCTCGCCACCGACGGCAAGCAGCATCGGCCTCTCACCACGGGGGACCGAAACGACGCGTTGCCCCGCTGGTCGCCGGACGGCAAGCGGCTCGCGTATATCGCTGGAGAAAAGGACGAGACGGCCCTCATGGTGCGCTGGCTCGACACGGGCCAGACGGCCCGCCTGTGCAAGCTGACCGGCGGCAGCGAGGACATCGCCTGGTCGCCGGACGGCAAGCACATTGCCTTCTCGATGCACGTGGAGGCGAAGCCGAAGCCCTTCATCGACATGCCGGCCAGGCCCAAGGGGGCCGAATGGGCTCCGGCCCCGATCGAGATTCGCGCGGTCGCGTATCGCCACGACGGGCAGGGCTACCTGAAGCCGGGCCACGCGCAGATCTTCGTCGTCTCGAGCGCGGGCGGCCCGCCCAGGCAGGTGACCAGCGGCCCGTATCATCACAAGGGCCGCCTGAGCTGGACCCCTGACGGCGCATACCTCATCTTCTCCGCCAACCGCAGGGAAGACGCCGAGCTGGAGCCTCTCGACACCGAGGTTTACGAGGTGAAGGTGGCCGATGGCAAGATCAAGCAGCTCACCGACCGCCGCGGCCCGGACAGCGAGCCCACGGTTTCCGCGGACGGCAAGCTGATTGCGTACGTCGGCTACGACGACAAGCGGCTGGGCTATCACAACACCAGGCTTTATGTGATGAACCGCGACGGCAGCGCGCCGCGGGCGTTGACGGAGAAGCTGGATCGCAGCGTGCGCAGCCCGGTGTGGCATCAAACGCTCAGCAAGCAGAACGAGCTTTACTTCCTGTACGATGATCTCGGCGACACCAAGATCGCCAGCGTCGGACTTGACGGGGAGATATCCAAGCCGTTGATCCGGGGCATCGGCGGCACGACGATCGGGCGGCCTTATGCTAGCGGCTCCTTCTCCACCACCAGTCGTCCCGTTTCCACGTACAAATCCGAACTGCAAGGGGCAGTCCTTGCGTTCACGGCGACAGATGGTCAGCGCCCGGCGGATGTAGGCGTGCTCAATAGATCGGTGATACTTGACGAAGGCGAACATCCGCGCACCAACCTCAATGCCGATCTCTTCAAGGAAAAGCCCCTGGGCAAGCTCGAAGAGATCAACTACAAGTCTGCGCACGACGGCCGCGAGATCCAGGGCTGGATCCTCAAGCCGCCCGACTTTGATCCGGGCAAGAAATACCCGCTCATCCTCGAGATCCACGGCGGGCCGTTTGCCAACTATGGCCCGCGTTTCTCCGCCGAGATGCAGCTCTACGCCGCCGCGGGCCACGTCGTCTTCTACTGCAACCCGCGCGGCTCCACCGGTTACGGCGCCGAGTTTGCCAACCTCATCCATCACAACTATCCCAGCCAGGATTACGACGACCTGATGAGCGGCGTCGCTGCTGTCGTCAAGAAAGGCTACATCGACGACAAGCGCCTCTTCGTCACCGGCGGCTCGGGGGGCGGCGTGCTCTCGGCGTGGACCGTGGGCAAGACCGATCGCTTCCGCGCCGCGGTCGTCTGCAAGCCGGTGATCAACTGGTACAGCCACGCCCTGACGGCCGACATCTATCCCTTCTTCACCAAGTACTGGTTCCCTGGCTATCCGTGGGAGAAGCCGGACGAGTACCTGAAGCGTTCACCCATCGCGCTGGCGGGCAACATCAAGACCCCGACGATGGTGATCTGCGGCGAGGAAGACCAGCGCTGCCCGATCGGCGAATCGGAGCAGCTCTACCAGGCCCTCAAGCTGCGCAAGATCGACACGATGCTGGTGCGCGTGCCCGGGGCGCCGCACGATATTTCGCGGCGGCCCAGCCAGCTCATCGCCAAGGTCCTCTACGTCCTCAAGTGGTTCGAGGTGCACGGCAAGTGAACAGGCGACTGCGCATCGGCTTCGTGACCAGCCCGGCCGAGAAACTGCGCGACTACTATCCCACGCTGGCCGAGCCAGACTTCGTGCCGACCGAGCCCCCTTTCACGCCGGACGATCAGCTCGCGGTGGATGAGCTGCGCCGCGCGGGCCACAGCGTGAACGCGGTGGTGTGGGGCAGCGACGTCGGCCCGCTGCGCGAACATCTCGACCTGCTCGTCATCCGCTCCCCCTGGGATTACATGGACACGGAAGAGCTGCGTCGCCGCTTCTGGAAATGGATCGGCGAGCTGGACCGCTGCCACCTGCCCGTCGAGAACCATCCACGTGTGATGGCGTGGCTGATGGACAAGCGGTACATGAAAGACTTTGAGGCGGCGGGCGTGCCAATCGTGCCGACTCAGGTGCTGGCGACCGGTGAGACGCTGGCGCTTGTCGAGCGTTTCGATGCATGGGGCCCGCTGATCGTGAAGCCGAGCCTGTCGGCCGCGGGAGTCGGGCTGGTGTTTGTCGAAGCGCGGCAGCAAGCCATCGACTTTCAGAACGACTTTGATGAACGCTGCCGCCGCGAGAGTTACCTGGTGCAGCCCTTCGTGCCGGAGATCCGCACGGCGGGGGAATGGTCGTTGATCTACCTGGGGGGCGAATACAGCCACGCGGTACACAAGCTGCCCGGCGCGGGCAAGATCCTCGTGCATGCGGAGCAAGGAGGCTCGGTGGGCTTCGCAACGCCGCCGACATCCGTTCGCGCGGCCGGCGACCTGGTCGCAACGCGTGTCGCCGTGGCCATGAGCCAGCGTCACGGTATTCGTGAGATTCCACTGCCGCCGCTTTATCTGCGGATCGATATCATCGAAGCAGCGAGCGGCCCGCTCTTGTCGGAGTGCGAGGGCGTGGAGCCCGAGCTGTTTTTCCGTGCGCGGCCGGAGAGCGCGGCCCGGTTTCGGGACTTGTTGGAGTGCCGGCTCTAGCCGGAAATGAACCTGCCGCCTTACGCGCACGTTTGAACGGATGATGTGAAGAGGAGTCATTCACCGATGCCATTGCTGGTGCTGGGAACGCGGAACGCGAAGAAGCGTGAGGAGATCGTCGCCATCCTGGGGGGACTGGGGATCGAGCTGGCCGACCTGGGCCGCTTTCCCGATGCTCCGGAAGTCGAGGAAGACGGCAAGACCTTCGAGGAGAACGCCCGCAAGAAGGCGAGCGAGGTGGCCAGGGCACTGCAGCAGTGGGTGCTGGGCGAAGATAGCGGGCTGGTCGTGCCCGGGTTGAACGGGCGGCCCGGCGTGTACTCGGCCCGCTATGCGGGCCAGCAAGGGGACGACGAGGCCAACAACCAGAAACTCCTTGCCGAGCTGGCACCGCTGCCCGACGATCGCCGCGCCGCCTATTACGTGTGTACGCTGGCCGTCAGCGATCCTGAAGGCAACATCCAGGCCACTGCGGAGGGCCGCTGCCACGGCATCATCACCAAGGAACGGCGCGGCACTGGCGGCTTTGGCTACGATCCTCTCTTCTTGATCCCGGAATACCACCGCACCTTCGGCGAGATGAGCGCGGTGGCCAAGCACGCCCTGAGCCACCGGGCACGAGCTTTCGAACATCTGCGGCCCAGGCTGAGGCAACTGTTTGCGTAACACGCGGAGAGAAGCCGGGGATCAAGCGTGGCTCTTACGGGCTTCACTTCACCGGATTCATGGGGCGGGGCAGGCTGAACCAGGCGAGATTACAGGCTTCCAGCTCGTCGGCTTCGAGTTTCAGATCGACGGCCTTGAGGCTATCGTCGAGTTGGTCGGCCCGGCTGGCGCCGACGATCGCCGAGGTGATGCCGGGCTGCTGTAACACCCAGGCCACGGCCACCTGCACCAGCGACTTGTTGCGCGGCTTGAAGAACCGCTTCAGCTCCTCGACCGCCTCGAACTGGGCGTTTTGCCAGTAGCGGTCGAGATCG
>JBFWSD010000766.1:0-4309 GCA_050248575.1 Gemmataceae bacterium | reverse complement strand
CAATCGCCACCCCTGAAGGGCCGCGATCCCCACGTCGAGCACTCCTGGTTAGAATAGCAAAAGCAAAAATTCCTGACTACATGGTTAACCCGCATGGGCTGGTGGAAACGTAACAATGAGGAGGGCGGGCCGCGTCTCGGCCATCTCCTCTTTGAATTCTATACGAGGCAGGGCTGCCACCTGTGCGACGACGCCCTGATCCGGCTCCGGCACGCCCAGGCTCGCCATCATTTCCAGATTCGCATCATCGACGTCGACGCCGACCCCGAATTGCAGGCCCGCCACGGCAACTGGGTGCCCGTCGTGGTACTGGAGGGCCGTGTCCGCTTCAAAGGGGCCATCAACCGCGTCCTCCTCGATCGCCTGCTCCTCGCTGAAACGCGCCGCTTGCCATCCTGATCGCCAGTCTGACAATCCGCATTGCTTTCTTTCCGCGAATCAAGTAACACGCCCGCCTCCACAGGAATTTGTACCGAAGTCCCCGGCTCACTGTCGGGAGGATGGCATGAAGAGGGCGAAACTGCTCGCGCTTGCTTTCTGGCTGCTCGCCAGCTGCGCGGCAGTTGCGCAGGCGCCTTCTGCCCCGGGCAGTTCACGGCGGCCACACGACCTGGCTGGTTTCCTGCGCGAACGCTTCCATGCGGATGCGCGTCCCGCCAGACAGCTGGCACGTCCGACCACGCTGCCCGCCTCGGTCCCGGATCAGGCCATGCAAACCGGGTTCGGACCCGGTCAAGTGCAGCAGCTGCCCTCCTCCGGCTTCGATGAACCGGAAGAATTCGAAATCCAGGCACCCGCGCCGATGCAGAATCCGCCCGACGTGCCCGAGTTGCCGCCGCCCACCGTGATGCCCTCGGGCCCGGAGCCCCGTCGGCCCGAGCAACAAACTCAGGGCGAAGAACCGATGTTCATACCCTGTCCGCCCCAGCCGGACTGGCGGCCGTGGTGGCATCGCCTTGAGTTCCTCGTACTGACGACCAGCAACGACCGGCTGCCCCAGCCCATCGCCTTCTCGGATACGACCGGGCTGATTGCCACCTACTTCGGTAGCGAGGACATGAGCTACGGCAACTACCCCGGCGTACGCTACACGCTGGGCAAGTGGCTCGATCGTCAGCACCGCTGGGGGCTGGAAGGCGGATTCTTTGCGACCGCCTCCTATGGCGTGAGTTCGTTCCTGATCTCCAGCAACAATGCGCTGTCGGTCTTCGGGCAGACTCTGCCCCTCGTACGCCCTTACGTGGATCCCACGACCAACACCGTCCAGTACATGGATTACGGCACGGAATTCGTCGGCGAACAGTCGCAGATTGGCGTGATGGACATCGAGGCTGACAGCCGTATCTGGGGTGCCGGCTTCAACGTGCTCCATCCCCTCTGGCAGAAAAACAACAAGCAAGTGACCTTGCTCCTGGGAGCCCGCTTCCTGCAACTGCGCGAGAACCTCGCGGTCTACACCAACGTCAATCCGCAGACCACCAACCAGGTCTTCTTCCAGGGCAACGCGGTCGACACCGGCACCGTGGTCACCGTCAACGACTTCATCAGCGCCAGCAACCGCTTCGGCGGCTTCAACCTGGCCGCGCGCTTCGAATGCGAATGGGACACCCTGTTCGTCAATTTGCAGACCGGCGTGGCCGTCGGCTCGACGCGCCAGGAGATCGTGCTCTCGGGCGGCTCCAACAGCAACGGCGTCGCCGTGGATGGCGGCTTCCTGGTGCAGCCCACCAATGCGGGCACACGCGTCAAGAACGAACTGGGCTTCATCCCGGAAGTGAACCTGACCATCGGTGTGAAATGCGGCAGTCATTGCCGCTTCTTCGGCGGCTACGACCTGCTGCTCTGGGACGTGGCCCGCCCGGGCCGCCAGATCGATGACCGCATCAACCTCGATCGCATCCCAGTCCAGGTCGGCGACAGCACCTACACCCCGAACGCGGGCCCTGCTTTTCCGACCTCGCTCTTCGTGTCCGACCTGATCTGGATCCAGGGTCTGCACATGGGGCTGGAATTCACATACTGAGCTGCCTACTTGAAGCGGCCCCCATTCCGATAGGACTGCACCATCATCTCCTTGGGCTGCTCGCCCAGGCCGCTCTTCATGACCGCCTGCACCGCCTCCTCGACCGGGTACTCGAAGCGTTTCAGTTCCACCTTGCGATTCTCGATGATGGCATAGGAGCCGCGCGGATCGCCGTCGCGGGGCAGACCGACGCTCCCCGGATTGACGACCAGGCGATTGCCCGCTTCCAGGGCGAAGGGCTGGTGCGTGTGCCCCACGCAAACAATGTCCGCTTCCACATCGGCCAGCCGTCGCGACCAGAAACCCGGATCCACCGGCGCGTATTCATCCAGCGGATCCTGCGGCGTGGCATGGACGAGGAAGAAGCGCGTCTCGTCGAGCGTGACCACGCGGGTCATGGGCAGCCTGCCCAGGTAGAGGCGGTCTTCCGGGCTGATGAGCTGACGCGTGATCGGCCTGGTCACGCCGGTGAGGTAGCGGAAACCGCGGCCCCCGATCACGCTGACATTGTGGGCCGAGCCATGATCGTGGTTGCCGCGCACCGTATGCTTGGCCTCGCGCTTCACCCACTCGATGCAGGGGGCCGGTTCCACCCCGTAGTCAACCAGATCGCCGATGCACAGGCACACGTCCCATTTGTCTTTCAGCGCGCGCAGCGCCGTCCAGTTGGCATGAATGTCCGAGACTACCAGGATGCGCATGCCCACTCCCAGCAACTTGCGGCGACCGCTGGGGTGGAGTATACCAGAAGGGATTGAGAAGTCTGTTCTTTTCCGACGAGGTTGCCATGCTCGAGAAGATCCAGCGGCGGCTGACTCTCCGCGACCTGTTCACCCACGCCGAGAAGTACACCCAGGATCTCGGCAAGCACTACCAGTCCGCAGTGTGGGGCAGCGTTTCGCAGGTCCGCGAGCTGAGCCGCCCGGTGCGCAAGAACACCGAGTACCCGACCATGGTCGCCTTCCGCAACTCACTCGAACAACTGCGCACCCAGGCCGCCGAGTTCGAGGAACTCATGGCCTATCTCGATGGCCGCTACCAGGAGATCCTCGACCACGCCCGAAAGGACGAGGAATAACTCAACCGCGCAGCCCCGGTATCGTCGAAGCCCGCCTGCCGGGCTCACTTCTTCTTGGCCCCTTCCTCGAAGAACTTCTCGTCCACCTTGGCGGGCTGCGGCTTGTCCACGCTCAGGGGCTGTGTGTCGCCGTACTTCTTCTGTTCCGCTTCCAGTAACTTCATCATCTCCGCCACCCGTTCCTTCTGGGCCGGGTCGTCGGCCTGGTTGACCAGCTCGTCGGGGTCGTGCACCACGTTGAAAAGCTGGCTGATGTTCACTTGCGGATAGCGGATCAGCTTCCATTCGCCCTTGCGGACCGCGCGCATCACGTTGCGATATGACAGAAAGAGAGTATCGCGCACGGCTTCCTTCTTGCCCTGGATGACGGGCACAAGACTCTTGCCGTCGAGCCCTTCGGGCACCTTGGCCCCGACAAGGTCGGCGACGGTCGGGAAGATGTCGTAGAGGTAGACGAGAGCGTCGCTGTGCCCTTTCGGGATGCCCGGCCCGGCGAAGAGCAGCGGCGATTTCATGCTGTGCTCGTACAGGCTCTGCTTGCCGAACAGACCATGGCTGCCCACGGCCAGCCCATGGTCCGCCGAGAAGACGACGATGGTGTTGTCGAACTGGCCCAGCTCCTTCAGGGTCGCGAAGATGCGGCCAATCTGGTGATCGATGGACGAGATGCAGCCATAGTAGTCGTGCAGGTGTTTGCGGACCGTCTCCTCGGTGCGGGGCCACGGCGCCAGCTTCTCGTCGCGGATGAACAGCTCGCCGTTATTGAAAGGATGAAACGGCTTGTAGTTCTTGTCGCGCTGATAGAGCTTCATCCATTCGTCGGCGGCCACGCGCGGGTCGTGCGGCCCTTCGAAGGCAATGTACATGAAGATGGGCTTCTTGCGGTCCCAGTCCTTCTTGAGGAAGGCGACGGCCGCGTCAGCGGCGGCGCGGCCATGGTAGCCCGAGCTGCGTTCCTTGTTGTCGTTGACGTAACTCGAATGGTCGAAGGCCTTGTGATACTCCTGGGCAGTGTTGCTGCGCTTGCCGATGTGCCAGGTGACGTAGCCCGCCTTTTTCATCACGTCGCCAAAGGTGCCTTCCTTCTGCTTGGGCTTGTAGCGGTAGAGGGACATGCCGCTGAGCAGCATATGCCGGGAGGGATTGCACACGGCCCCCTGCGTGGAGCCCATGCAGTAGGATTGCGGAAGACAAAGCCGCGCTGGGCA
>JBFWSD010000765.1:0-4312 GCA_050248575.1 Gemmataceae bacterium | reverse complement strand
GCGGTCACGGTCAGGTTGACATTCTGCCCGCGCGCGGATTCGGCGGGCTCCAGCTTCACCGTCAACGTGAAGGGGGGCTTTTCCGCAATCGCGATGCCCACCTGATCGAGCAGGGCCAGGTGCGGATAGATCATGCCGCCCAGGCTCTGGCCGATGGTGAAGCGCGATTCGGCCCGCCGCACGAGCGGTTTGCCGTCGACCATTCCCTTTCCCTGGATCGCGACGTTGTAGGCTCCCATGGGCAAGTCGGGCTTGGCGGTCAAATAGAGCAGCGACTGCGTCTGGCCCGCGGGCACCATGATCTTGCCCGTGATGGCCGGGTTGCCCACGGTGTTGAGCTCGATCGGGCCGTCGTAGCCTTTTCGGTCGATGAGGATGGGCACGGCGGCCCCGTCCCCTTGCGGGATGTCGTAGCGATCCAGCCCGAGCTCGAGCTCGAAATCCGGTTCGACGGGCTGCACCACCAGCCGATACACCTCGTTCGGCCCGAACCAGTAAAGCAGATGTTCCACGACCAGGTGATAGTCGCCGTCGGCGGGCGCAGTGAAATTGAGCCGGGCGGGCTGGGCCGGGTTCGTCTTGGCCAGCTCCTTGCCCTTGGCGTCCTTGATGATCAGGTAGATCTCGGCGGGCGAATGACGTTCGTGCGTCTGGGCTTCGATGGCGAAGGCTTGCCCTTGCTTGGCCGTGAAGACGAAGTCGTCGCGGTCTCCCTTCTCGAGGAAGCGGGCCGTGACGGCGCCGGGTACCGGAATCCGAGTGGCCTTGGCGGGCTCGTTGTTCGGCTCCTGTTCCAGCACTTCGTCGACGTCGCTCACGAGCAGCTCGACCGGACTGCCGGGCAGCCCGTTCTTGCCGCGCGGAAAGACCCACACGGCGCTCGCCTGCGGATCGGCGGGTACCTGCAGCTGCACTGCGGGCGCTCCGTCCACGCTCGTGCCGGCAAAGCTGATCGTCGTTTTGCTGCCCCGCTTCGCGGCCAGGGGCAACGGCGTGGTGGCGCAAGGAAAATCGCCGATGCGGAGCAAATAGCCGTGCTCGCCGCCGCCCTTGTATTGTGCGTCGCGAACCTGCACGAGGTAGTCGCCCGCTTCCTTGAAGGTATGCGTGAGACGCGGATCGGTCTGGAGGCCGGGAGCGTCGTTGCTGTGCGCGCCGGGCAGCTCGCGTCCCTTCGCATCGAAAAGCGTGAGCTGCGGATCGAGCGTCGAGCCGAGCCGCTGGCCGAGCACTTCGAAACTGAGGCGTTCGCCCGCCTTGGCCTGGAACTTGAAGTAGTTGCTGGCCTCGGGATCGATGCGGCCACTGACGGCACAGGGCACGTTCACGGGCTGAGCGCTTTCGAGGCTGCGATTCTTGCCCGTGCTGACCACGGGCGGCAACTCATCCACATAAATGAGACGCAGGTTGGAGATGCCCGCCTGCGTGGCCAGTCGGAAGGCGTGGTAGCCCGGCTCGGTCTCCTTGGGGATCTCGAGCTTGATGCGCAGCTTGGCCTGGTCTTTCCCGTTGTTGTTGTCGGTGGGGATGGTGGCCTTGGCGCCGGGGATATCGGTCCAGACGCCGGTGGGCTCATTGAGGCGGGCACCGGTCAGTTCGAGCTCGACACTGCCGCCGCGGAGCAAGCCAAGCTGGGGCAGGATGTTGACCTGTGGCGCTTGCGGGTTGGGGTTGATCTTGAGCTTCTGCCCGCTGCTGGAATCGGCAGTCAAGAGAAGCAGCCCCAGGGCCAGCCCACAGACAGTGCGGATCCATCGGCGTTCGTTCATGACTGGTTCCTCACGCTTTGGAGTTTGCGGACGATACGCCGGGGAGGCGGGAATCTTCACCGACGATCTTAGCGACTGGCCGGCGCGATGCAAAGGAGAAGGGCAATTCCGGGCGGCGCGCACGAAATCTCGCAAAAAAAAATGTAACCGTGGCCGTCACTGCGGACTGCTACCATGGGACAGGCAAACAAGGATTTTCCATGGCGCGTGGCTCGCTTTCATCACTGATGCCTTTCCTGCGTCGGCTGGCCCCGCGCGGGGCGGACAGCGACGACGATGGCGGGCTGCTCCAGCGCTTTGCCGCGAACGGCGACCAGGACGCGTTTCAGACACTACTTGCCCGGCACGGGCCCATGGTGTGGAACACTTGTCGCCGCATCCTCGAACATGAAGAGGAAGCCGAGGACGCCTTTCAGGCGGTGTTCATTGTCCTGTGCCGCCGTGCCGCGAAACTCGAGGGCCGTTCTTCCATTGCGGGCTGGCTGCACACCGTGGCCCGTCACGCGGCCCAGCGTGTCCGCTTGCGCCAGCATCGTCGTCGCCTGCGCGAACAAGAGGTCGCCGCCATGCCCACCACCGAGCCCAGCGACAATACCACCTGGCAAGAGCTGCGTCCTGTCCTTGATGAAGAGGTGGGCCGACTCCCCGAACGCTACCGTGCCCCGGTCGTGCTCTGCTACCTGGAGGGCAAGACCAACGAAGAGGCAGCTCGACTGCTGCGCTGGCCCGTCGGGAGTGTGAAAGGAAGACTGGCCCGCGCTCGTGAACTGCTCCGCGCCAGGCTGGCGCGACGCGGGCTGTCCCTCTCGGTCGTTGTCCTGTCGGAACTGCTCACGGCCCAGACCCGGGCCGAACAAGTCCCCGCGGCGCTTACTCGATCCGTGACGCAGCATGCGCTGGCGTCGACAGCAGCGGGCCGCGTGCCCGCTCCCCTCGACTCACTCGCTCAGGAGGTCTTGCGTACCATGTGGCTGGCCAAGATTCGTTCCCTGGCTGTGGTGGTCGGTGCCCTGCTGCTCGTCCTGGCGGGCGGGCTGGCCTTCTATCCCATCGCGAACAACGCGCTGACAGCGCCCGTGGAGATCGGACAGCCGCCGGAGGCTCAGTTGCCAAAGGTGCAACGCAAGGTGGCCCTCCAGTTCATGCCGCTCCAGGGCATCTACCAGGGCGAGGTGGTGATCCGCTCGCTCGAACAATGGCGGGCCGCCCGCCAGGCCAACAACTTCCGCGGCGACCCCGACAGCCTCGACTTCCTCGACAAGAACATCGACTTCACCAAGCAGATGCTCGTGGTCGTCGATGGCGGCTACTGCACCAACGTGTGCACAGTGGATTTCTTGCCACTGGAAAGAGACAAGAAGACGCTGTACATCCGCTATCGTCTCAACGATTCGGGCGACACGGCCCTCGCGCATCCGCTGGCAATCCTGGTCATGGATCGTTTTGACGGCCCCATCGAGGTCGTGAAGGGCAAGGAAGCTGGCATCCACCGCGCCGGCTCGTTCGGGGTGGAGACCGTGCCGCGCGTCGACATCGGCGGTTCAAGGGTCTTGCGCAGCGCCGCCGAATGGAAGGACTTTCGACAGAAGATCGAGTTGCATCCTCACGACAATCACCAGCCGCCCCACCTGCAGATGGACCTGGCCTACCTCGATAACAAGGTGGACTGGAACCGTTGCATGCTGCTGGTGATTGATGGCGGCCACCACGGCAGCGTGCACCACATTCGCGTGGGGCAGCCCGCACTCGAGAACGATGTCCTCATGGTGCCCTTTCGGGTGGTGGGAACCGGGCAGAAAGCCCTCTCACATCCCGTCACGTTGGTCTTGATCGACCGCAGCCCGGGCAAGGTGGAATTCAACGAGCGCTGATCACTCAGCACCACAGGTAGATCTGCCAGCCGATCAGCACCAGGCCGAGCAAGGCGCGGCCCGCAATCAGCATCCAGAAGTGGCCCGGGCTGGCGACTTGCTGCACGCGGCCATACTTGGTCAGCAACGTGCCGGTCGCCCAGCCCCACAAGGCCATCCCCAGGGCGACCACGCCGACCAGCAAGAGCAAGCCATGATCGATCAGCCAGTTCATCGGGCCCTCCTCTCCGTCAGCGCGGTTCGGGCAGAATATCCGGCTCGATCTGGTAGGCGTCGGCCAGCTTGTTCATCTGGTTGAACAGCCCGACCACGGCCAGCACCTCGCCGAGTTGTTCGTTATCCAGCCCGAGTTTCTGTGTGGCCGCCGTGTGCGAGTTGATGCAGTACTTGCACGAGTTGGTGATCGAGACGGCCAGGGCCACGATTTCCTTGGTGAGCAGGTCGACCTTGCCCGGCTGCATGATCGCCTTCAGCCGGCTCCAGCACAGTTCCAGATGCTCCGGGTGAGAGGCCAGAGCCCGCCAGATGTTGGGAATCCAGTTGATGTTCTTGGTGGCCTTGATGTCGTCGAATACTTTGCGAATGCGCGGATCGGTGGTCTCCGGGTCCACCAGCTTCACGATGGGCATCGCTTTCCTCCTGTCATGTGGTAGAAATCAGGGCGCGCAGCTT
>JBFWSD010000764.1:0-4315 GCA_050248575.1 Gemmataceae bacterium | reverse complement strand
CACTTCATGTTCGCTTCCAGAGGCTGGCAGTTCCTTCACCATGAGTGCCAGCGGCAGGTCGTCGGGCAGCGCCATGTCAAAGCGATTCTGGTCGCGAAAGTAGAAGCCGATGTCTCCGGCCAGGATGAGCGAGCCCAGGATGGCCGACAGCGACCAGGCAAACACGCACAGCGGCTTGCGCGTCCGCGGCAGTAATTGAAACGTCAACTTCCATACCCGTACTGGAGTGCTCATGAGGGGCAGGGCCGTTCGCGACGTGTCGTGAAATGGATATGCGATGACGTAAGCCCACAGGTGCGCGAACGCGAACATGCTCAGACCGGCATACATCTGCCAGAGCACAAAGTGATTCCAGTTGCGCGTGCCGCGGGGCAGCAGCAAATACCCCGCCGCCGTGTTGGCGAGGATGAGGGCCACGCCGATGAAGAGCACGTAGATATAGCCGATGCCGCCGTCGCGAGTCAGGGACGGGCTGTCTGGCGTCAGCGGCCCGGTTGCAGGTGAGTAGCCGCACGCGAGGCACCAGCCCACCGAACTCAGCCGCCGCGAGCCACAACGCGGGCAAGCCTCGGCCGGTCCGCTGGAAGGAGTTGGCGGTGGAACAGGAGCGCGCGGCATCGTTGGCGCCGGTGCGGGCCGCTTGGTCACCGGTTTGCGTATTTCTTTCTTCGCCACAGGTTCCAGATCGGGCTGGGTGGCTTGCAAAGGCGTGTTAATGGCCATGCTCTCGTCTGCCGGCGTCAGACCAATGTCCTGCAACTGACGCAGGGCCGGTGTCGGCGTCGGCTGTTGTCGTGGCGGCGGAGTTGGCGGACTCACGGGCACCTTCGCTTTGAAGCGCGACCGCGTGGGCGCCTCGGTGCTGGCGGTGGGGGTCTCCTTCGCCTGATCGGGGTGCGGAAAAGACGTGGTTTCGTCGCCGCTGCTGGTGCTGCTGCCACTGTCGTCCGTGAGCGACTTGCGAATGAACTGGAGTTCTCCCAGGACAGCTTTCATGTCGCGCGGGCGATCGTTGGGATGCTTGGCCATCATGCCTGCGATACGATCGGCGAGATCCCAGGGAATGGCCGGGTTCAGCTTCCGAATCGGGAAGGGCTGCTCGTTGGCAACAGCCAGCAGCGTGGAAAGGATGTCATCGCCGTGAAACGGTTTGCGGCCCGTGCACATGTAATAGAGCAGGCAACCGAGGGAAAAGACGTCACAACGAGCATCGAGTTTTTGCCCGCGGGCTTGCTCGGGGGCCATGAAATCCGGCGTGCCGACGACAATGCCGGACTGAGTGATGCCCGTAGCGCCCCCAATCGAGCGGGCCAGGCCAAAATCGAGGATCTTGGCCCGCCCCTTCGGTGCTTGCAGCCAGATGTTGGCGGGCTTGATGTCGCGATGAATCAGCCCGTGTTCGTGGGCCGCGTGGAGCCCATCGGCCACCTCGCCGCCGATCCGCAAGATATCGTCGATCGGCAACGGCCCTTCGCGGCGTACGCGCTTGTCGAGGGCCTCGCCTTCCAGGTACTGCATGGCCAGGTAGGGCGTCCCCCGTTCCTCGCCAACTTGATAGACGGTGACGATGTGGTCGTGCTGGATCTTGGCGACGACCTTGCCCTCTTGAATGAAGCGCTGCCGCGAGATCTCGTTGGTGGATTCGCTGACCTTCATGACCTTGAGGGCCACGTGCCGTTCGAGGGCCAGCTCCTCGGCCAGAAAGACGCTGCCCATGCCCCCTTCGCCAAGCAGCTTGAGCACGCGAAACGGGCCCAGACGGCCCAGCTCGTCCTCGCGCTCGGCGGGCTGCAAGAAGTCGAAGGTACGAGAAATTGGGTGTATCTGGGCCGGCGCCGGCAAAACCGGCGATGAAAGCGTGGAAGGTTCCTTGAGCTCATCGAGCTGTTGCTTGCAGGACTGGCACTGGCTCGCATGCACGCGGACGGCGGCCACCTCCACATCGGGCAGTTCCCCCACCACGAAGCGCTTGAGGGTGTCACGCGCTGGACACGGCGATTCGGACATGTCCGCTCCAGGAGGGATGGTATTCTGTGGCCCGCCCCCTCGAACGAGCCCACGGCACTCTACCCTAACTTGTGTGAAATGATTTGCAAGAAGCGGATCAGGTTTGGGGCAGGCTGCCTCAGGTGCCGGCTGTTCGGGGCTGGCCGAGGATCGAGCGCACCAGCCGGGCCAGATCGCGGGGGCGGTACGGCTTGTGTACGAAGTGCACGGCGCCGTCATCACTAAGTTGTTCCGCGGAGTAGCCGCTCGAAAACAGCACACGCACGTCAGGATCGATCAGTTGTAGGGCTTCGGCCGTATCACGACCGGAGAGGTGGGGCATCGTCAGGTCCAGGATGACCAGGTCGATCTGCTGGCGATGCTGGCGATACACATCAAGGGCCATCCGCCCGTCCTCGGCGGTCAGCACGCGATAGCCATATTTGTGGAGGATCTTCTGGCCAAGGTTACGGACCAGGGGCTCGTCATCCACGAGCAGCACCGTTTCGGAGCCGCCCGCAGGCTCCGGCGCTTCGGCGACGGGCAAGCTGGCCGGCGTGTTGACTGCGTGCCGTGGCAGGTAGACATCGAAGCAGGTGCCGTGGCCGACTTCACTGTAGCAACCGATCCAGCCCCCGTGTTGCTTGACGATGCCGAAGACCATGGCCAGCCCGAGGCCGGTACCCTGTCCCGGCGGCTTGGTGGTGAAGAAGGGCTCGAAGATGCGGGGCTGCACCTCGGGAGTGATGCCGTGGCCCGAATCTTGGACGCGCAGGCGGACGAACTCGCCCGGCCGAGCATCAATGTGCAGTCGGGCATACTCTTCATCCACGGCCAGGTTTTCCGTTTCCAGCAAGAGTTTGCCCCCTTCGGGCATGGCGTCACGGGCATTGAGGCACAGGTTCATGAGGACCTGGACGATTTGCCCGGGGTCGACCAGCGCGGTCCACAGGCCGGGGGACACGCGCATCTCGAAGCTGATGCGCGGGTCGAAGGTGCGGCGCAAGATGTCGGCCACTTCTTGCAAGCAGCCCGCCAGGGACATGGGCCGCAACTGCAAGAGCGTTTGCCGTGAGAAGCCAAGTAGCTGGTGCGTCAGTTCGGCGGCACGGCTGCTGGCTTGCTCGGCCGCTTCGAGCAGTTCGCGACGGGGATCATCGCTGCCCGTCTCGGAGAGCAGCATGCCGAGGTTGCCGATGATGGCAGTCAACAGATTGTTGAAATCGTGGGCAATGCCGCCGGCAAGCTGCCCGATGGCGTCCATCTTCTGCGATTGCCGCAGTTGCGCTTCCAGGCGTTTCTGATCCGTCACGTCCCAGAAACTGCCCAGGACGCCGATGATATGGCCCTGGTCGTCGCGAATCGGGGACTTGACCACATGCACGCTGCGCAGGTCGCTGCCGCGCAAGTTGTCTTCTTCCTGATCGATGCGTTGCCCGCTGCGGACGACGTACTCGTCGTCGGCGCGATACTGCCGGGCCAGGTGTTCCGGGAACAAGTCGAAATCAGACTTGCCGAGGAGATCGGTTTCGTTCATGCCCAGCCAGGCGCAGAAGGGCTTGTTGACCGCGACGAGGCGAAACTCGGTGTCCTTGAGGAAAACGGCCTGGGCCAGGTTCTCCACGAGTGATTGATAGCGGGCCTCGCTGGCGCGGAGTGCTTCTTCGGCGCGGCGGCGTTCGGTGATGTCTTGCGACGTACCTTCGTAATAGAGGAGGTTGCCCGCGGCGTCACGGACGGCGTGCGCGTTCTCCGAGACCCAGATGACGGCCCCGTCCTTGCGAAGGGCGCGAAACTGAAAGTCGCGGACTTCTCCCCGCTCATGCATGATCTTGATGAAGTTCGCGCGGTCGGCGGGATCGACGTAGAGGCGCTGCGACACATCCGTCACCTTCGCCATCAGTTCTTCCGGAGAATCGTAGCCGTGCATGTGGGCGAGGGCCGGGTTCGCCGTGAGGTAGTGGCCCTCGGGTGAAGTCTGGAAGATGCCCTCGATGGCGTGCTCGAACAGGGCACGATATTTCTCTTCCGAACGGCGTACCTGGTCGAGCAAGCGGGCATTCTCCTCGACCAGGCGTTCGAGCCGCTCCTTGCTAGTGCGCAGTTCTTCTTCGGCGCGCTTCTGGCTGGTGATATCGCGGGTAACGCCGACGATGCCGACGACGCGGCCCCCGGCATCGCGCATGGGCAGTGTGGTGGTCGCGGCCCAGGTGATGTTGCCGTCGGGCCAGACCTCACGCTCCTCCTTGGCGATGACCGGCGTGCCGGTGGTAATGACCTGTTGCTCGTCCTGGCCAAACTCCTGGGCCGACGCGGTGCCGTAGAAGTC
>JBFWSD010000763.1:0-4318 GCA_050248575.1 Gemmataceae bacterium | reverse complement strand
GTTGAGCGAGGCAAAATAGGCAGACATTCCTTGATGCAACGGTTCGAAGTGTCGTGAGTCGTCGCCCCCTTGGGGGTTCTCCACCTTGATCACGCGGGCGCCGAGTTCGGCAAGCATCATGGTGCATTACGGCCCGGCCAGCACGCGCGTGAGATCGACGACCAGTAAACCGCTGAACGGGCCATGGCTCATGGAACTCCTCGCGTCGGGAATGTCTCTAAGGCACAGCTTGCAGAGCTGTCGCGATCGGCAAGGCATGGCCATCTTCCGAGGCGAGCAAGGTCAACGCAAGACGAAACAAAACTTGGAATTTTCGGGTACTAGCTTGTTGCATTTCAGATTGGCACCAATTACAACAGAAGCCGCACAGGGGAAAAGAGCGGTCAGACTCGCAGCGACCGCGGGAAGAGTTGGGAGTCGGTCAAGAGATGAAGTTGAAGCAGATCTACGAAGTCGCCAATGCAAGTCGGCGGAAAATTTTGACCGAAAAACCCACCAGCCTGTTGCGGACCGAAAATCGTTATGTTAGAAATTTCGGTATCCGGTTGGCACGATGAAGTTTCCACGAAGGGAGCGCGTCCCCAGCTGGTCGCACGTCCGTAGAGGAAGACGGTTCCGTACCGAAAGTCGAGAGCGTAGGGAAGGCGCGAGTTGATTCGCGTCGTAGTTGTATCCGTTCAGCGCCGGAGTCGGTTCCGGCCCGAGCCACAACCATTTCGAGGTCATCAACAATGCCGGCAAAGATTCACATCGAACGCATGATGCACCGCAATAGCATTGCGGTCAAGGGCGAGACGGCGGCCAGCTACGCCCTCGTCAAGCTGATCCCGACGGGCCAGGGCGGCGCCGTCGGCTTGAACCTGGCCCTGGTTCTCGACGTCAGCGGCTCCATGTATGAGGAAGACGGAACCGGTATCCCGCGTTTGAAGCGCATCCAGGAAGCGGCCAAGAAGGCCATCCGCAATCTCAAGCCGCAAGACAAGATGGCAGTGATTGCCTTCGCGCACAACGCTTCGTGCGTGCTGCCCTCCACGTCCCTCTCCGAACGCGCCAAGATCGAAGAAGTCATCGACCAGATCGACATGTTCGACGTCGATCCGGGCGGCACCGCCATGAACGACGGCATCCAGATCGCCATGGAAGCGGTCACCGGCGCCGCCAAGGGCAACCTGACCCAGATCGTCGTCCTCACCGACGGCGAGACTTCCGGCGAGCAGCAGTGCCGCCAGCTCGCGCAACAGTGCGCCCAGAAGAAGTTCCACCTGTCGCTCATGGGCGTCGGCACCGAATGGAATTCCAGCCTGATCAAGGACCTGGCCAAGCTGAGCGAAGGCAAGTGGTACTACATCGACGTGAACGATGAGAAGGAAGCCGAACGCGTCTTCGCCGAAGAGTTCGAAGGGCTGGCCGCCGCGCAGTTCCTCGACGTCGAGATGCACCTGCGTCCCGTCAAGGACGTCAAGATCAAGCGCGTGCGCATGGTGGTCCCCACCATCGAAGAGCTGAAGACCGCCGAGCCGGAAGAACGGCATCTGGTGGCCCAGCTGGGCACGCTCGAACGCGACAACCCGCGGCGGTACATTCTCGACCTGACGCTGCCGAAGCGTCCCGACGGCAAGTACGTGATCGCGCAGCTCGAGGTGACCTTCAATGCGGGCACCGGTCAGCGTGAAACGACCGGCATGGTCCCGCTGGAAATGATGTACACCGCCGCACAGCACGGTTACATCAACGCCGAAGTGGCCCGCCACATCGACGAAGTGCAGATCCAGGAATTGAACCAGGATTTGCAGAAGGCCATCTCGCAAGAGAACAAGCAGGAAGTGCAGCGCGTGGCCGAACAGATCGCCAAGAAGGGCGACCTGATGGGCCCGCGTGCCGCCAAGAAGACGATGCTGGCCAAGCAGGTGTTGCAAGAGCTGAACGCGGGCGGCCGGGTTTCGAAGAAGACCCAGCTGGCCCTGGATGATGCTGCCCGCGATGCCATGGAGATACCTGGCTGATACGAGAGTGGGGTGGTGCGGCCACGCTGCCGCGTCGGCGGCTTGACCGCACCACCCTTGGGGAAACTTCTTTTCACAGGCCGCGACAAGCGTGCACCGGGAGGAATTGCTAGCTATGTTGAAGTGTCCATTCTGCCAGTATGACAATGAAGATGGGGCCCTGTTCTGCGAACAGTGCAAGTCGGACCTGGGCGGCGTCCAGGGCGACGCGCCGATGGCTGCCGATCCGATGGTCGCCGAGGCGGCGCCTGTGGAATTCGCCGAAGCCGCTCCGGTGGAGATGGCGGAAGCCGCTCCGGTGGAGATGGCCGCGGCCCCGGCCGCTGCACCCGCCGCCGCCATGGGCGAAGGCGAAGCGCTGCCCGCCGGCGCCCAGCCCAAGCTGGTCGTCATCCGCGGCCTCAAGATCAACACCGAGTACCCGGTCTACGAAGGGCACAACTTCATCGGCCGCGCCGATGAAAAGCCCGTCGACATCGACCTCGAAGACCAGGAACCGCCGGATCGTATCTGGTCGTCCCGCCAGCACGCCTTCATCTCCTATGAAGGCGGCAAGCTGTGCATCGAAGACCTGAACAGCTCGAACGGCACCTTCGTCAACCGGGCTCGTATTTACCCCGGCCAGAAGTGCCCGCTCAACGTCAACGACGTCGTCCAGATCGGCACCGTGCAGATGAAGGTGAAGGTCTAGTCGAGCAACCACACCGGAACGATGAACGGCAGCCCGTCCGTTCATCGTTCCGTAATTGAGTTTCCTTCTCATCTCGAGGGTGCTACTCTCAAGATGAGGTTTTGTCATTTCGTTTGAGGTCAATTGCTCGGTCGCGGGCAAGGAGCCAGAGCCATGGCGCAAACGTGTAGCCGCTGTTCCCGTGTGAATCCGGACGAAGCATCGTACTGCTATTTTGACGGCGCGTTGCTCGCCAGCGGCAACGGCAAGAACGGCGGCGGGCCGGTGAACATCGGCGCCCAGCGTTTCCCCAACAAGTTCGTCTTCCCGGGCGGCAAATCGTGCCAGAGCTTCGACGAGCTGGCCAACGCCTGCCAGGATAACTGGAAGGCCGCCCTTGACGTGCTCCAGCAAGGCTACCTCGAGAGCTTCCTGGGCAGCCTGGGCCGCTCCGACCTGGCGATGGCCGCCCGCGAAGCAGCCAAGTTCCCCGATCGGGACCGCGGCCTCGATCAGTTCCTGGCCAAGCTTCCCAGCGACGCCGTCAAGCAGCCTCAGCTCGCCATCGAGCCCACGGATATCAACCTGGGCCAGCTCCAGGTGGGGCAAGATCGCAAGATCGAACTGCACATGCGCAACCAGGGGGGCCGACTCATCTATGGCACGGTCTCCGTGGAAGATTGCCTGTGGCTCACCGTCGGCGACAAGGGGGGCTCGCAAAAGCTCTTCCAGTTCCGCGATGAACTGACCCTGCCCGTGACGATCCGCAGCAAGCATTTGCGGGCCAGCCACAAGTCCTTGCAGGGCACGCTGGTCATCGACTCCAACGCGGGCCGCATCACCATCAACGTCAAGGGTGAACTGCCCGTCAAACCGTACCCCGATGGCGTGCTGGCCGGGGCACGCAGCCCGCGGCAGATCGCCGAAAAGGCCAAGTCCCATCCGAAGGAAGCGGCTGCCCTCTTCCAGTCGGGTTCCGTCGCCAAGTGGTACAAGGACAATGGCTGGGCTTACCCGGTGCAAGGGCCAAGCGCCTCCGGGCTGGGCGCCGTCCAGCAGTTCTTCGAAGCACTCGGCTTGACGCCTCCACCCAAGGTGGACATCAGCCATCGCGCCATCACCATTCGCGGCCAGGCGGGCAGCCAGGCCCGCGAGGCCATCGAAGTCAAGACGATGGAAAAGCGGCCCGTCTATGCCCACGCGGTCAGCGACCAGGCCTGGCTCGATTGCAGCAAGGTTCAGCTCAACGGCCGCATCGCCACCATCCCGCTGGTGGTCAACAAGGTTCCCAATCAGCCCGGGCAGACTCTGAAGGCCACGGTCACCGTCCGCGCCAACGGCAATCAGCGCTTCAAGATTCCAGTCACTCTGGAAGTGGGCGGCGGCGGCGGTGCGTTCGCCTTCGGCGGTGGCGGCGGCGGCGTTCCTGCCGGCGCCTTTACCGGAGCGCCCGCGCCTCAATCGCTGGCCTTCAGCGGCGGCGCCGATGCTCCGATGCTCTCCGTGGCGCGGCGACGTCCGGCCAGCAAGAAGCACCTGGTCCCCGCCCTGCTCCTCTTCGGCGCCTGCATCGCGGTGGGCGTGTTCGATTTCGTGGCCCCGCCTTCGGGCCGGTCCGACGGAGGCGGCAACCTCGATAGCCTCG
>JBFWSD010000762.1:0-4321 GCA_050248575.1 Gemmataceae bacterium | reverse complement strand
GTGCCTACGGGCAGTCGCAGCAAGGTCTGAGCGAACGGGCCACTCTCTTCATCAGCGGCGACAACATTCTGCTTGATCGTGAAATGCAGGCGGCCATCAAGGAGCCCGAGCTGAAGAACGCCTGGAACACTTTTTCTCCTAGCGGCCGCATGAACTTCCAGTCACGTGTCGAAATCGTGCCCGATGCTGCCCCCGACGTGGATGTGACGGTCACGGCCCTCGGCTGTTCCGTGCACCCGACCTTCTTCCCTTACGCTCTTGAAGGGGTCACGGGCAGCGTCCGCTATGCCCAGCGCTGGGTGCACGCCCAGAAGATGCAGGCACGGCATGGCCAGACCGTGCTCAGCATCAATGAAGGCAAGGCCTACCTCAAACCCAATGGCGGCGTCTGGGTGGATCTTTCCTATCTGCGCGGCAGTCCGCTGGTGATCGACGAGCAGCTGATCTCGGCCCTGCCGCCGGTGCTGGCACGGTCGTGCCGAGGTCTCGGCGTACAAGGACCGGTTGACCTCAAGACGCATGTCACCGTCGATTCGGATCCGCGCCTCGGCGAGTGGCCCATCGTCTTCTGGGACGGCGAACTGGGCGTACGCAGTACCCGGCTCGAACTTGGCGTGCCGTTGACGAACGTTACTGGCCGGGCCGCTTGCCGCGGTCGCTACAACGGCCAGCAGCTCGAAGGTCTGGTCGGCAACGTGTTGCTCGATCATGTCACGCTCTATCAGCAGCCTTTCCACAACGTGCAGAGTCAGATCGAGGTGTCGCAAAAGGACCCCGACGTGCTGATCCTGCCCGGGCTGAAAGCGGATCTGTTCGGCGGCCAGGTCTACGGCCCGGTGCGGATCGAGTTCGGCTCGCGCGTGCGCTACGAACTGAATCTGACGGCGTCGCGCATCAAGCTCGAAGAGTTTGGGCGGCACAACCTGGAAGCAAATACGCCGCTGAGCGGGCTGGCCTCGGCACAGGTTTATCTCACGGGCCAGGGCTCTGACCTGGCGGCCCTGAACGGGCGCGGCAGTATCGATGTGCCCAATGGGCGGCTCTATTACTTGCCCGTCTTGCTCGATCTGCTCAAATTCCTTGGCTTGCGTCTGCCCGACGGCACGGCCTTTGAGGAAGCGCACAGCGACTTCACCATTCGCGGCAACCGGGTCATCGTCAATCGCATCGACCTGTATGGCAATTCGATCAGCCTGCGCGGGCAAGGAGAGATGAATCTCGACGGCACCGACTTGAACCTCGAATTCTACGCAGTGTGGGCCAGGATCCTGCAGTTGCTGCCGCCCATCATCAAGGACATTCCGCCGACGATCAGCAAGTATCTCTTGAAGGTGCGCATGCGCGGCGACGTGGGCAACGTGAAGCTCTCGAAGGAGCCGGTGCCGATCGTGGTGGAACCGCTGCGCGATTTCCTGGATTCGCTGCCCGGGCGCCGCAAGCGCGACCGGCAAGCGACGCCGCGCCGACAGATAGGGTCTTCCTCCGGGGGCTAACGTCCCCAACTCGCCAAGCTGCGCCGATTTCCACCGGGACGCCTGTTCGCGCCCTACCGGAGACAGATTGAAGTCGACGCGAATGCCCGACCATGGTATGGAATGCCTCGTAGGACGGAGCCGGATTCAGGAGGCCTGCTTTGTTGCTCAGCATCTTGCATCGCATGATTTTCTGGGAGCTGGCGCGCATCTTCGCGATGTCGCTTACGGCGATCACCGGCATCCTGGTGATGGCTGGGCTGGTCACCGAGGCTACCCAGCAGGGCTTGAACGCGGCCCAGATCGTGGGCGTCATTCCGTTGCTCGTACCCAGTACCTTGCCCTACACCATCCCGGCGACCACGCTGTTTGCCACTTGCCTGGTTTACGGACGGCTGGCGCACGATAACGAGATCCTCGCCATCAAGGCCGCCGGTGTCAACGTGCTCTACGTGATCTGGCCCGCCTTGCTGCTCGGGCTGCTCATGAGTGTGGCCACCTTTGCCCTCTACTATCACTTGATCCCGCGCACGCATTACTTGCTGCGTGTCAGCGTGATGAACGCGCCCGAAGAATACATGTACGCGGTGCTCCGACGCGATCGTTGCATCAAGCAGCCCGGCTTCAACTATGCCATGTGGGTGCAGCAAGTGCAGGGCCGCCGCCTGGTCGAGGCGCTCTTCAAGCGCATGGAACAGGGAAATACCGGCTACGATCTCATCGCCAAGGCGCGCGAGGCCTATCTCTCGGTGGACATGAATTACAAGGATCCGGTAAGCGGCGAGACCAAGCCGCAGATCATCGTACACATGCGGCACGGGCAGGTGCTTGGCGGCGACGATAGCCGCGGCTATTTCGAGGATCGCAAGTGGGCTGTGCCGCTGCCCGATAACTTCGACAAGCAACGCGTCCTGCTGCGCCCCCGTGCCATGACCTGGCAACAGCTGATCGCGCACCATCGCGGACTGGTCACCGAGATCGATGAACTGGGTGCCGAGATCGCGACGCATTCGGCCCGGCTGGCCATGACCGCGGTGCCCCTCAGTCCCAGCGAAGTCAAGAACAAGTTGCCCGAACACGTACAGAATCTGAAGCAGAAACAATTCTATCGCGTCGAGGAACTCTATGACGTGGTGGCCGAACTGCACATGCGGCCGGCCCTCTCCTTGAGTGCCTTCTTCTTCGTGCTGGTGGGTTGCCCGGTTGGCATCTGGTTCAGCAGGAGCGACTACCTCAGTGCCTTCATCACCTGCTTCTTGCCGATCGTCTTTCTCTACTATCCGCTGGTCCTGTGCGGCACCAATCTCGCCAAGGACGGCTGGGATCCTCTCCTGGCCATCTGGGCCGCGGACTCACTGCTCATCATGATTGCCCCGTTCCTGTTCTGGCAACTGACCAAGCACTGAGCAGGATCGGCACCAACCATCGCACGTCGAGGAATACTGACGACTCCCCGTCGCCACGCTGAGCGTGGGAGCGCGGCGAGGGACTTTCTGCGATCGAATGCGATGCGGGCGAGGGTCATCAGCGCTGGCGTCGCTCAACCAGTTCAATGGAATCGACTCGATAGTAGGGGTAGTGCTTCCAGCACGAGCGCGGGGCCGAGTTGCCGTTCGGGTTGTCGACGATGGCTCCCTTGATGCGGACCACGTCGCCCTCCTGGAAGTCTTTCAGGCGGGGATCGTCGATCAGCCGGACCTTGCCGCCATGGCAATCGTCGCGTGACGGATCACTGTATCGGAGATGGTAGCCCCCTTTGTAATGGCGATCGAGCACACCCTGAACCCAGGTAAATTGCCCGCAATGGGCGTAGCGGGGATCACCTGCGGGCTGCGCGGCGGCCGGCACATCCGGCGTGGGGAAGACGGGCGGTCGGGCATCTGGATAGGGCCGCAGATTCACTCCTTCGCGCGATGCAGGCTGCGCGGGCAACGGCTCACGCTGGCGACGGATCGCCGGCTCGGCCTGCACGGGCTGCGTGCCCGAACGAATCGCGGGCTGAGCCTGCAGCGGCCGACGCCGTGACGTCGGCTGGGTCACGTAATCGGGCTGGCTCGGCGCGGCCGCCTCACTTGGCCTCACATCGGCGCGGGCCAGCGGGACGGCGCTCGGCTCGCTGGCCATGCCATCGTAGGGGCGCGGCGGTGCCGCGGGCTGGGTTTCCGCAATCACCGTACGGCCTGGCTCGATCACTTCCAGGTTGCCCGCTACCGGGGTCTTGCTGAGCAGAAGCGGCTCTTCGGGAAATGAGGGGTTGGGCTGCGACGACTTGCAGCCCAGCACCGAGCAGGCCGCCAGGGCCAGCGTCAGCCAGTTTCGTTTCCGTCCGCTTCGCATCTCTTCTCTCCCCCAGAGACTGCCGGTCTTCAATCTGCTAGATCGACGCAGCCGCCCACCTTGCTACAACGCATCCCGGGCCGCTTCATTGCCCCTTCAGCGCCGAGGACGGGTTGTGCCGGTCGTAGCAATCGAGCACGGCGTGCGGGGCGACTTTACCAATCGCGGCGGCCGCCACGCCGGGATGCTCGACGGCCCCGCACGGTGTGGGTATATTCAGTCGATTCTTCTGGATTCTCGATTCTTCATAAGGAACCGTCATGAAGGCCGTGGTCTTCGAGAAGTTCGGCGAGCCGGCAGAAGTGCTGCAGGTGCGCGATATACCGAAGCCCGAGGTCGGGCCCGGGCTGGTACGCGTCAAGATGGTGGCCAGCCCGATCAATCCGTCGGACCTGCTCACGGTGCGCGGTGTCTATGGCAAGCTGCCTGCGTTGCCCGCGACACCGGGTTTCGAAGGGGCCGGTATCGTCGATGAAGCCGGCCCCGGGCTGCTCAAACTGGTGCGTCGACTT
>JBFWSD010000761.1:0-4325 GCA_050248575.1 Gemmataceae bacterium | reverse complement strand
CTGTCGCCCGAACATGAGCGCTTCAAGCACCAGATCGGGTTATTGCTGTTCACACTCCTGGAAGAATAGAACTGGGAAATGGCCGGTTTCGGCTCGATGACCTTCAAGCGACGCCGCAAGTGCCGCGGTCTGGAACCGGATGAATGCTACTGGATCCAGAGCGTGCCTGCCGTGCGCGGCAAGCAGACCATCGACCTGAAGATCGATCCGCCGCCCGACCTGGTCGTCGAGATCGAGTGGACGCGCAGCGCGCTGGATCGACTATCGATCTACGCGGCAATGGGCGTGCCGGAAGTGTGGCAGTACGACGGCCAGCAATTGCGTGTGAAGCTCCTGGGGCAAGACGGGAAATATGTCCCCGCCTCCGCGGGTCGCACCTTTCCTTTCCTCCCCCTTGTCGCTCTGGAGGAAGCACTGAATAAGCGGACGAGCCTCGGTGAGATCGAACTGGTTCGCGAATTTCGCGCCTGGGTGCGCGGGCGGATTGCGGCCAACTGGCAATAAACTTCCGTCAATGCAGGAGTTTCCATGCGCTGCTGCCCGTGGCTGAAGTTGCTGGCGGTTCTCTTCAGCGGGGCCGCCCTCTGGAATAGCACACACGCCCTTGTGGTGCCTGTCGACAACCTGGGCGATTCGTCCTGGTACATGTTCGGCGGCACGCCCCGGCGCAACCAGGTGAACACCGTCGACAAGAACATTCCCATTACCTGGAGCGTCGAGCCCGGCGCCGAGAAGAACATCAAGTGGACCGCGCGAGTTGGCCGCCTCGGCTTTGGCGCGCCCACGGTGGCCGCCGGCAAAGTCTTCATGGGCACCAACAACGACCACCCTCGTAATCTGTCCGTCAAGGGCGACAAGGGCGTGCTCATGTGCTTCCGCGCCACCGACGGAGCCTTCCTCTGGCAAGCGCTGCACGACAAGCTCGAGGATCGAAGCACGGACTGGCCCCACCAGGGCATTGCTTCCTCACCCGCGCTCGAGGGCAAGCGGCTCTACTACGTCAACAATCGTTGCGAGCTCATCTGCGCCGACACGGAAGGTTTTCTCGACGGCAAGAACGACGGGGTTCAGGACGAGCTATACAAGAGCAGCATCGACGCCGACATCATCTGGCGTCTGGATATGCGTGGCAGCCTGGGAGTGCACCCTCGTTATCTGGCCAACTGCTCACCGCTGGTGAGCGGCAACCTGGTGTTTGTGGTCACCGGCAACGGCACCAATGACGAAGGCAAGGTCGTCAATCCGGAGGCGCCCAGTTTCCTGGCCGTGGCCAAGAACACGGGCCAGGTGGTCTGGAAGAGCAATCTCCCCGGCGCCGACATCATGGAAGGACAATGGTCCAGCCCGGCCCTGGCCACCGTCGACGGCCAGCCACAGGTGATCTTTCCGGGCGGCGACGGCTGGCTGTACGGCTTCGAGGCCGCCACGGGAAACCTGGTGTGGAAGTTCAACGCCAACCCCAGGAATGCCACGTACGGTCGCGACGGCACGGGCGCGAAGTGCTACTTCATGGGCACTCCCGTCGTTGCCGGCGACTATTGTTATATCGCCACGGGCCGCAACCCGGAGCAAGGGCCCGGGCCCGCCTATGTCTGGTGCATCGATCTTCGCAAGAAGGGTGAGATGGTCTGGCGCTTTGGCGGCCCGCGGCCGAATGCAGGCGAAGGCGGCCGTACCGAGTGGTTCGGACGCAGCATGAGCACCTGTGCCGTCCATGATGGTCTGCTCTACATCGCGGAATTGCATGGCTACGCCTCGTGTCTCGACGCCGTCACTGGCCAGCTTTACTGGCAACACGACCTGAAATCCGAATGCTGGGGTTCGCCTTTGTGGGTGGACGGCAAGATCTACGTGCCAACTGGAGATGGAGTCGTGCAGGTCTTCCAGCACGGCAAGGAATTGAAGATACTGAGTGAGATTGACATGGGGGCCGCCATGTATGCGCCCCCCGTGGTCGCGGGCGGCACCCTGTATATCCCGACCAAGGGTCGGCTGATCGCGATTGCCAGACAGTGACGACGTGACACGCGCTGCTCACCGGCTTGATGCCTTATCAAGGAGTTTCCCATGCCTTGCTGTCCGTGGATCTCGTGGCTGAAGGTGTTCGCGGTGTTCGCGGTACTGGCGGCTGTCGTGGTCGGCGTCGCCTTCTGGCAGGGAGACCCCGGGGCGGCCGCGGTCGACGACAAATCCTCCTGGCCCATGTTCGGCGGCACGCCGCAACGCAACCTCGTCAACACGGTCGACAAGAACATTGCCACCGAATGGACCGTCAAGGAGGGCGAGCAAAAGAACATCAAGTGGGCAGTGGAACTCGGCACCCTGTCGTATGGCGGCCCGGCCATCGGCGCGGGCAAGGTCTTCGTCGGCACCAACAACCAGCATCCGCGCAATCCCGCCATCAAGGGGGACAAGGGCGTGGTCATGTGCTTCAACCTGGCCGACGGCAAGTTCCTCTGGCAGGCCGTGCACGACAAGCTGCCCAATCCCGAGGCCAACGATTGGCCCCAGCAGGGCGTCGCTTCCACACCGGCCATCGACGGCAACCGCCTCTATTACGTCAGCAATCGCTGCGAGCTGATCTGCGCCGACACCGAAGGTTTCCTCGACGGCAAGAATGACGGCGTCCAGGACGAGCAACTCAAGGGCAAGACCGACGCCGACATCATCTGGCGCCTGGACATGATCAAGGAACTTGACGTCTACCCGCACTTCCTGGCCAACAGCTCGCCGCTGGTGGCGGGCGACCTGGTCTTCGTCATCACCGGCAACGGCGTCGACGAGGAGTTCAACGTCGCCAAGCCGAAAGCGCCCAGCTTCGTGGCCGTCAACAAGAATACCGGCAAGGTCGCCTGGCAGAGCGACCTGCCCGGCAAGAACATCATGGGCGGGCAATGGACCAATCCCGCCTATGCCATGGTCAACGGCAAGGCCCAGGCCATCTTCCCCGGCGGCGACGGCTGGGTCTACGGTCTGGAAGCCGAGACCGGCAAGCTCATCTGGAAATTCGACGGCAATCCCAAAAAGGCCAAGTTCACTCCGGGCGGCCGCGGCGAGAAGAGCTACTTTCTGGGCACGCCGGTGGTGGTGGGCAATCGCTGCTACATCGGCATGGGCCAGAATCCCGATGACGGCCCGGGCGTGGGCCACCTCTGGTGCATCGACATTACCAAGACGGGCGACGTTTCGCCCGTCGGCGACAACTTCGATCCGAAGGCTGAAGTCAACAAGAACAGTGCCCTGGTCTGGCACTTCGGCGGCTACCTGAACCCGAAGCCGGAGATCGGCCGCGAGGTTTATTTCGGCCGCACCCTGAGCACCTGCGCCGTGCACGACGGGCTGCTCTGGATCGCCGAACTCGACGGTTATGCCTATTGCCTCGACGCCGAGACGGGCAAAAAATACTGGGAGCACGACCTGAAAGCAGAAACCTGGGGTTCACCTTTCTGGGTGGACGGCAAAATTTACCTCGGCACGGGCGACGGCGAGGTGCTCGTCTTCCAGCACGGCAAGGAAAAGAAACTGCTCGTCGCCAACGACATGGAAGCCAATGTCAAGAGCACGCCGGTCGCCACGGGGGGCGTCCTCTATATCCTCACCGATTCGCAGTTATATGCGATCCAGCCGAAGTGACTGATGGTCGTCAAGCCTGACCTCTGGAGCCTGATCCGGTCCCGGCCTACCTTCGATCCTCGGGACCTGGCGGAGGCCATCGTGCAAGAGGCCGGGCAAGACGCAATCGACTATCGAACGAGCGCGGCACGGACGATCTCGATGTGGTGGACGAGGTGCCCGCGGAGATTCGTGCTCTGGACTCGGCCTTGCGCGATCTGAAGAATCGATATGGGTTTTACTTCGCCCACCGGCAGTCGGATTACCTGCCGGAGGGTTGGGCGGACCGTGTCCAGACGCCGGAGCCCTTCGGGAATCTTCAGGTCGATTTGGTCGATGCTTGTGACATTTTCTTGAGTAAACTGTTTAGCAGGCGCGAGAAGGATCGCGACGACCTGCGGGTCCTGGCGCCGCAGCTGGGCAGGGAAGCAATCGCACAACGCTTGCGGGCTCATGCCGGTAAGCTATGTGCAGATGCCAACTTGCGGCAAAACGCTGTCGACAACTGGTTCATCCTTTTCGGAGAAGCACTCCCAACATGAGCACGACATCCCCACCCGCCGCCCTCGAGCCCAAGATCAAGCAAGCCCGCGAACGACTGGACGAACACGTCCGGGCCAGCGTCCAGTGGCACATCGACCCCGAGACCGGCACCCCGTTCTGGCTCGAAAAGGCCAAGACGCTCGGCTTCGACCCGCGCAAGGAAGTGAAGT
>JBFWSD010000760.1:0-4328 GCA_050248575.1 Gemmataceae bacterium | reverse complement strand
CAACAGATGGCGCTCGACGTGCTGCGCGAGCTGGTGCGGGCGGGGACCATCATCGAACCGCGCGACGAGTGGGAACGTCGGCTCCTCGGCGTGGCCAGGGATTGTGGCATTTCCCTTCCCGATTCCGCTCTCAGCAACGAAGGCGACTAGTGGCCTACCTGGTCGATCTCAGTATTCTGGCCCGCCTGGCGAACCTCGCGGACACCCAGTTTGGCGTCACTGCCCTGGCCGTGGTGGAACTGCACCGGCAGGGCGAACAGCTTTACGTCACGCCCGGCGTGTTGATGAAGTATCGCAAGATCGCCACGCGCGGCCTGGCCCAGAACGGGCTCGGGCTATCGGCTGTCGACGCCGATGCCCAGACCGCCACCTTCGAAGCCACCTTCACGCTCGCAGCCGACCGCCCCGAAATCTACACTCGCTGGAAGTCGATCGTCACCGAACTCGGCCTCACGGGCAGGCAAGTCGACGATGCCTTGCTCGTGGCGGTCTGCCACGTGCACCGCATCTCCCACCTGCTGACCATCAACGTCACGCACTTCAAGACGTTCCTGTCGCTCGCCCCGGGCCTCACGGTCGTCGACCCCACCGGTATCTAAAGCCCACCGATTCGCTGCCCTGAATGATGAGGCACTGCGGGCTGTCGCTCCTCTTCCCTCTTGCGTTAGAATGGACGCGGGAGGATACCCCCTATGAGTCTCGACGGCTTTCATCCGCTCACGCGGCGCTGGTTCCAGGAACGCTTCCAGGCCCCGACCGAACCCCAGGTGCAGGGCTGGCCAGCGATTGCCGCGCGGCGCGATACACTCATCGCGGCCCCGACCGGCTCGGGCAAGACGCTGGCCGCCTTTCTCTCCAGCATCGATCATCTGCTGCGCGCCGCCCTCGCCGGCCAGCTCGAGGACCGCACTTACGTTCTTTATGTTTCCCCGTTGCGGGCACTTTCGAACGACATCCAGCGCAACTTGCAAGCGCCGCTGGCCGATCTCCTCGCCATGGCCCGGGAGGAGAATCCCGATTGCCCGGAGATCCGCGCCCTGGTGCGCACGGGAGACACGCCCGCCTCGGAACGGCAACGCATGCTGCGTGAACCGCCGCACATCCTGGTCACCACGCCCGAGTCGCTCTATCTCGTGCTGACCGGGCAGCGCAGCCGCGACATCCTCCGCCGCGTGGAAACCGTGATCGTCGATGAGATCCATGCGCTGGCGCGTGACAAGCGCGGTTCGCATCTGGCCCTCTCGCTCGAACGGCTCGATGCCCTGGCCAGCGGCAAGTGGCCCGGCGATCGACCGGTGCGGATCGGCCTGTCGGCGACGCAAAAACCGATGGACGAGATTGCCCGCTTCCTGGCGGGGGCCAAGAAGCCCGGCTTCTGCACGGGCGGCGATGTGTCCTCTGCATCTCCAGAAGCCGGGCTTCTCGATCCTGCGGCGGGGGCCAAGAAGCCCGGCTTCTGCACGGGCGGCGATGTGTCCTCTGCAACTCCAGAAGCCGGGCTTCTCGATGCCCCCGCTTCCGCCTGGCAACCTGACGTGACCATCGTCGACACCGGGCACGCCCGCAAGATCGACCTGGCCGTGGAGATTCCCGAACGGCCGCTGGAAGCCATTTGCAGCCACGAGCACTGGGGCGAGGTCTACGAGAAACTGGTCGAGCTGATCCGCACGCATCGCAGCACGCTGGTGTTCGTCAACACGCGGCGGCTGGCGGAACGGGTGGCCCGGCAGCTGTCGCAGCGACTGGGGGAGGAAGCCGTCTCTTCGCATCATGGCAGCCTGTCGCATCGCATCCGCCACCGCACCGAGCAGCGTTTGAAACAGGGCGACCTGAAAGCCGTGGTGGCCACTGCCTCGCTCGAGCTGGGCATCGACGTCGGGCACATCGACCTGGTGTGCCAGATCGGCTCGCCGCGCTCGATCGCCACGATGCTGCAACGAATTGGCCGCGCCGGGCATTCGCTCGGGCTGGTGCCGAAAGGGCGGATCTTTGCCCTCACGCGCGACGAGCTCTGCGAGTGCCTCGCGCTCGTGCGCGCCGTCTATGCGGGCCGCCTCGATCGCGTGCAGATCCCCGAGGCGCCGCTCGACATCCTGGCCCAGCAGATCGTCGCCATCGTCGCCAACGAAGAACAGCACGAAGACGAGCTGTTCGAGCTGTGCCGCCGCGCTCATCCCTATCGCGACCTCGAACGCAAGGACTACGAAGACGTTCTCGAGATGCTGAGCGAGGGGGTTTCGCCCAGGCTGGGCCGCAAGGGGGCCTATCTGCACCGCGATCGCGTGGGCAAGCAGCTGCGTGCCCGCCGCGGCGCCCGTATCACGGCCATCACCTGCGGCGGCGCGATTCCGGAGATCGCCGATTATCGCGTGGTCACCGATGAGGATCCGCCCGTCACGGTCGGCTCGGTCCACGAAGACTTTGCCGTCGAGAGCCTGGCGGGCGACATCTTCCTGCTCGGCAACACCTCGTGGCGGATCAAGCAAGTGAAGACCAGCGAGGTGGTGGTGCAAGACGCGCGCGGCGCGCCGCCCACCATTCCCTTCTGGCTCGGCGAAGCACCGGGCCGCACCGCGGAACTGTCCTCCGCCGTTTCCGATCTGCGCCAGGAACTGAGTGCCCGCATGCCCGAGCAGGCCGCCGACTTCGAATCGGACGGCTCTTTTCCCGGCAGAGACGAGACCATCCAGTGGCTGATGGACGAGAGCCATTCGAAGCGTGCAGCCGCCGAACAAGTCGTCGCCTACGTGGCTGCCCAGAAGGCTGCCACCGGGCTGGTCCCCACGCAAGACACCATCCTGTTCGAACGCTTCTTCGACGAATCGGGGGGCATGCAACTGGTCGTACACGCCCCGTTCGGCACGCGCGTCACGCGGGGCTGGGGGCTGGCTCTGCGCAAACGCTTCTGCCGCAGCTTCAACTTCGAACTGCAAGCTTCCGCCAGCGACGACGGCATCGTCCTCTCGCTCGGGCCGCAGCACAGCTTCCCGATGGAACAGATGTACTCGCTGGTGCCGAGCAGCCTGGCCCGCGCTGTGCTCATCCAGGCGTTGCTGGCGGTGCCCTTCTTCACCACGCGCTGGCGCTGGAACGTGACGCGGGCCCTGGCCATCAAGCGCCATCAGGGGGGCGCGCGCGTACCGCCGCCGCTTCAGCGCTTCCGCGCCGACGATCTTCTTTCCGCCGTCTTCCCGATGGCCACTGCATGCCTCGAGCACATCACGGGCGACATCGAGCTGCCCGATCATCCGCTCATCCGGCAGACGGTGGACGATTGCCTCACCGAGGCGTGCGACATGGACGGCATTCTCAAGGTGCTGTCCGATCTGGAAGCCGGTGCCGTCAAGCCGATCGGCATCGACACGCGCGAGCCCTCCCCCTTCTCGCACGAACTGCTCAACGCCAATCCGTATGCGTTTCTGGACGACGCCCCACTGGAAGAGCGGCGTGCCCGGGCCGTCAGCTTGCGGCGGACCTTGCCCATCGATGCCCTGCGCGAGCTGGGCCGGCTCGATCCCGAAGCGATTGCCCAGGTGCGGGCCGAAGCGTGGCCGCTGGTTCGCGACGCCGATGAGCTGCACGATGCGCTCTTGTCGCTGGTCGCATTGCCCGCCGACGAAGGGCGTGAATGGACCGAGTTCTTCACCCAGCTGCAAACCACCAGGCGAGCGGCGGGCATTAGCCCGTTGATTCCACATCCAATCAACGGCGTCGCGAATCGAGAGTCCAGCGCGGAGCATGACCCGGGGGCTGTCGCCTCCCACTCGCCAGGTCGAATCTCCATGTCTCCGCGTTTCCGTAGCGCATTTGCTTGCTGGGTTGCGGCGGAGCGCCTGCCCATCGTGCGGGCAATCTGGGGCGATGTGCCGGCCGAACCGGAAGTCCCCATTCCGGACGGCGTCCGCACGGACTGGTCGCGTGAGGATGCGATCGTCGAGCTGGTGCGGGGCCGCATGGAAGTTGCCGGCCCGATTGCCGAGAGCACGCTGGCCGAGACGCTCTCGTTGCCCCTCGAGGACGTGCAACGCGCCCTGATGTTTCTCGAGCTGCAAGGAATTGTCCTGCGGGGCAACTTCCTCGACAGCGAAGCGAACACGCAATCCGACTGGTGCGAGCGGCGCTTGCTGGCCCGCATCCATCGCCTCACGCTCGACGGGCTGCGGCGGCAGATTCAGCCCGTCGAGCCCGAGCGCTTCGTGCAATTCCTCGTGCGGCATCAACATCGCCATCCCCAGACCAAGCTGCGCGGGCAAGCGGGCCTCCTGCAAGTCATCGAGAAGCTGCAAGGCTTCGAAGCCCCGGCGGGCGACTGGGAACGCTTCCTGCTG
>JBFWSD010000759.1:0-4331 GCA_050248575.1 Gemmataceae bacterium | reverse complement strand
GCGCCTGGCGGCAAAATGCAGTCTCGGTCCTTGCTCCGCCCTTGCCCGTGGTTATCATGGTGCTTGCGTTTTCCACGCTACGCGCTGCCCGAACTCCGGGAGCTTGTTCCCGGCTCGCCATTCCTTCACGGGGGTTTTGTCCAATGCATCGTCGTGCTCGGCTAGCTGTTCTGTTGGTGGGCCTGGTCGCCGCGGTGGCCGGTATCCGTTTGTTTGCCGCCTCCAAGCCCGTCTTCGATAGCAAGGAAGTAACCAGCAAGACCCCGGGCCACGCCGTGAAGGTCGATATTGATATCAAGGGGGCCAAGGAGCTCTACTTGATCGTCACGGATGCCGGCGACGGCATCGCCTGCGACTGGGCCGACTGGGCCGAGCCCCGCCTGATCGCCGCCGACGGCACCGAAAAGAAGCTCACCCAGCTCAAGTGGAAGTCGGCCACCACCGGCTGGCGCGACGTGAACATCAATGCGAACGCCGAGGGCGGCCCGCTCCGCATCAACAACAAGTCGGTGCCGTACGGGATCGGCACGCATTCCAACTCGGTGATCGTGTACGAGCTGCCCGATGGCTTCGTCCGGTTCCAGGCCACCGCCGGCCTCGATAACGGCGGCACCGATCAGGGCAACGGCAACTCTTCCAGCGTCCGCTTCCTGGTCTTCACCGAGAAGCCCGACGAGTTCCTGGCCCAGGTGAAGCAGAAGAACAAAGCCAAGGGGGCCGTGGGCCGTAGCCCCGACCAGGCCATCGAGAACCTCGATGTGGCCAAGGGGCTCGAAGCTACCCTGTTCGCCAGCGAGCCCATGATCCTCAACCCCTCCAACATCGACATCGATCACAAGGGCCGCATCTGGATGTGCGAGATCGTCAACTATCGCGGCCAGCAGAATCGCCGCCCGGAAGGGGACCGCATCCTCGTCCTCGAAGACACCGACCTCGACGGCAAGGCCGACAAGTCGACCGTCTTCTACCAGGGCAAAGACATCGACTCGCCCCACGGCGTCTGCGTGCTGGGCACCCCCGACGGCAAGAACACGCGCGTGCTCATCTCCGCCGGCGACAGTATCTACGTCTTCACCGATGAAGACGGCGACCTGAAGGCCGACAAGAAAGAGAAGCTGTTCACCGGCATCGCGGGCCGCCAGCACGATCACGGCATCCATGCCGTCACGTTTGGCCCGGACGGCAAGTACTACTTCAACTTCGGTAACTCGGGCCACCACATCCGCGACAAGGACGGCAAGCCCATCATCGATCTGGCGGGCCACGAAGTCTCCGCAGGCCGCGACTTCGACAAGAAAAAATTCTACCAGGAAGGCATGGTCTTCCGCTGCAACCCCGACGGCTCGCAGTTCGAAACCCTGGGCTGGGATTTTCGCAACAACTGGATGGTCACCCCCGATTCGTTCGGCAGCCTGTGGCAATCGGACAACGACGACGACGGCAACAAGGGCGTGCGCATCAACTTCGTCATGGAGTTCGGCAACTACGGCTACAAGGACGAGTTCACCAGCGCGGGCTGGCAATCGAAGCGCACCAATCTCGAGAGCGAAGTACCGCTCCGGCACTGGCACCTGAACGATCCCGGCGTGGTGCCGAACCTGTTGCAGACGGGGCAAGGTTCTCCCACCGGCATCACCGTGTACGAAGGAGATCTGCTGCCCGAGGTATTCCGCAACCAGGTGATTCATTGCGACGCCGGCCCGAGCGTGGTCCGCGCCTATCCGGTGAAGAAGTCCGGTGCGGGCTATACCGCGGAGATGGTCAACGTGCTGCACGGCGCCCGCGACAACTGGTTCCGGCCCGCCGACGTGAAGGTGGCCCCCGATGGTTCGCTGTTCGTGGCCGACTGGTACGATCCGGGCGTGGGTGGCCACGGTGCGGGCTCGCTGGATAGCGGCCGTATTTTCCGGGTGGCGCCTCCCGGCAACAAGTACTCGGTGCCGAAGTTCGATTTCAGCACGGCCAAGGGCGCCGTGGATGCTCTCAAGAACCCCAACTACGCCGTGCGCTACATGGCCTGGACGGCCCTCCATGACATGGGGGACAAGGCCGAAGATTCGCTGCTCACGCTGTGGAAGAGCGACAATCCGCGTTATCGCGCCCGTGCCCTGTGGCTGCTGGGCAAGATCCCCGGCAAGGGGCAGAAGTACGTCGACCAGGCCATCGCCGACAAGGATCCGGACATTCGCATCACCGGGCTGCGCCTGGCCCGGCAGCTCAAGGATGTCGACACGCAAGCGGTGGTTGCGAAGCTCGTGAAAGATCCGGCCCCGGAAGTGCGCCGCGAGTGTGCGGTTGCCCTGCGTTTCGACGGCTCGTCCAAGGCCGACGATTTGTGGACGGAACTTGCCCTCCAGCACGACGGCAAGGACCGCTGGTATCTCGAGGCCCTGGGCATCGGCTCGGACCTGCATCCCGATTCGCGCTTCGCGGCGTGGCTGAAGAAGGCGGGCGACAGGTGGAACGCGCCCGCGGGCCGCGACATCATCTGGCGCAGCCGCGCTGCCGAAACCCCCGAGTATCTCGCCAGAATCATCGCCGACGCCGGCGTGTCTGCCGACGATGTGCCGCGCTATCTGCGTGCCTTCGATTTCCAGAGGAGCGACAGCAAGGACAAGGCGCTTTCAGCCCTTGCCTTCGGTGAAGTGAAAGGCGACCAGGCCAAGCGTGACTTCGTCGTCGTCGAATCGATCCAGCGGCTCAAGGACTTTGACATCAACGATCCGAAGCAAGCGACCGCCCTCAACCGGGTACTCGACGGGCTCAAGAACAAGTCGCAGTACATCGAGCTGGTGGGCCGCTTCGGTGTCTCGAAACGTTATCCCGAGCTGCTCGCGCTGGCCCAGACCAAACCAGATGAACAGCTGGGCGTGGAAGCGATCCGTGCCCTGCTGGGCCGCAAGCAGCTCGACATGATCAAGACCGCCTTCGCTGACAAGAAAGAAGAGGTGGCGGTCAACACCATCCGTGCCGTGGGGAACTCGGCCGACGGGCAGGCTGCCTCCATGCTGCTCGAATTGGTCAAGGACAAGAAGCGGCCCGTGGCGGTGCGCCGCGAGGCCGTGCGCAGCCTGTCCAAGATGAGGAACGGTGCCCAGGCCCTCATCAAGCTGGCCCAGGCCAAGCAGCTCGATCAAGAGCTGGTGCCTTCGGCGGCCGTGCCCCTCATTACCGCTCCCTGGGCCGAAGTTCGCAACGAGGCGGTGAAGCTGTTCCCGCCGCCTCCGTCCAAGAACAACGAGCCTTTGCCGCCCCTGGCTGCCCTCCTCAAGATGAAGGGGGACCGCCAGCGCGGGCAGGAAATCTTCGTCAAGACCGGCACCTGCAATAACTGCCACATGGTGCAGGGCATCCCCACCGGCAAGGAAGTTGGCCCGAACCTGTCGGAGATCGGCACGAAGCTCAGCAAGGAAGCGATGATCGAATCGATCCTGTTCCCCAGCGCGTCGATCAGCCACAACTACGAGACCTACGTGGTGGCCCTGGCCAACGGCAACGTGGTGCAAGGGCTGCTGACCAGCCAGACTCCCGACTCGGTGACCCTGAAGAATAACGAAGGGCTGGTCCTCAACTTCAAGAAGTCGGACATCGACGAGATGAAGAAGCTGAACATCTCGCTGATGCCGGCGGACTTGCAGAAAAACCTGACGGCCCAGGACCTGGTCGACGTGGTGGAGTTCATGCTGGCGTTGAAGAAGAAATAGCGTCAGGCCAAGTCTGTTCAGATCCAGTGCTAGCGCGCAGGCGCCACTGGCTTCCCGAAAAAAGTGCTTCTTTTGCAATACAGCGGCAGGTGCCGCGAATGCTCTACAGATCGAGTTCTCGCACTCGCTTTCTGTTCACGCGCATTCAAGGACTTGCCATCATGCCGAAACTCATCACTGCCCTGCTGGGAATCTTCGTGTGTACGGCTGCCCTGGCGCGGGCCGACGACGTGGCGGACCGTGTTGAAGCACTGGTCAAGAAACGCGGCGGCACCGTGACTCGGGCCACGGTCAACGGCGAATCCATCATCGTCACCGTCTCCTTCTATGAGCCCGACGCTTGCGCTCGCGTCACCGACGCGGACGTGAAAGAGATCGTCAGTGGCAGCAAGCAGATGCTCTACTTCTATTTGTGGAAAGACGCGCCGCAGGTGACCGACGCGGGCATCAAGGAACTGGCCGCCTGCCCGAACCTGAACGAGCTGCGCCTGGCCGGCACCAAGGTCATCGCCGCCGGGCTGAAGGAACTCACGTCCTTCAAGCGGCTGCGCTTGCTCGACCTGAGCGGTTCGACGGCCACCGGCAAGGACGTGAAGGTGCTGGCCGGGTCTTCGGTGTGGCACCTCC
>JBFWSD010000758.1:0-4339 GCA_050248575.1 Gemmataceae bacterium | reverse complement strand
TCCGAACATGATCCGCAAGATGTGCACCCTGGCGGCGCTGCTCGTCAGCGTCAGCCTCGTCACCGCTGCCGAAGATTACGGCCTCAAGAAGGGGGACGTCGACCTCAAGTCCGCCGGCGCCCTCACCTTCGGGCCGAACGGCATCCTCTTCGTCGCCGACCCGCAGGCGGCCAGCATCTACGCCATCGACACCGAAGACACGGGCAAGCCGGGCGGCGCCATCAAGGTGGAAAAGATCGATGCCCAGGTGGCCGCCCTCCTCGGCACCGAAGCGGGCCAGATCCTGATCAACGATATCGCGGTCAACCCCGCCTCGGGCGTGGCTTACCTGTCCGTGTCGCGTGGCAAGGCCGCGACGGCCCCGCCCGCCATCGTCAAGGTCGACGGCAAGGGCAAGCCGAGCCTGCTCAATCTGAAGGGCGTGAAGTTCGCCAAGGCGACGCTGCCCAACGCCACCGGCGGCGGCGAAGCCATCACCGACCTGGCCCTCGTCAAGGATCGCCTGTTCGTGGCCGGGCTGTCGAACGAGAAGTTCGCCAGCACGCTGCGGGCCATCCCGTTCCCGTTCGCGGCCACCGACAAGGGCAGCAGCGTCGAAATCTATCATGGCGCTCACGGCAAGTTCGAGACCCGTTCGCCCGTGCGGACCTTTGCCCCGTTTGATATCGGCGGCGAAACGCACCTGCTGGCCGCCTACACCTGCACCCCGCTGGTCAAGTTCCCGGTCAGCGACCTGAAGCCGGGCAGCCACGTCAAGGGCACCACCATTGCCGAACTGGGCAACCGCAACAAGCCCCTCGACATGTTCGTCTATGAAAAGGACGGCAAGAAATACGTGCTGATGGCCAACAGCAGCCGCGGCGTCATGAAGATCACCACCGAAGGGATCGACAAGATCAAGCCGATCACCGAGCGCGTGGGCGGCGGCGGCAAGGCTGGCCTGACCTATGACACCATCGATTCTCTCAAGGGCGTGCAGCACCTCGACCGCCTCGACAAGGGCAACGCCCTGGTGCTGATCCGCGCGGACAACGGCAACCTCAACCTGGAAACCGTGCCGCTGCCCTAGTTGGAGTCCCGGCTTTAGCCGGCTGGTTCCGGCTATTGCTGAAGGTCGCTTGCGGCGCCGCTCGCCCACTCGCCGCAAGCGACATACTATCACGAGAGGTTTTTCCGCCCCCTCCGGGGATGCAGTAACCGAGATCAAGAATGAAACTCCATCGTCTCACCAGCGCAGGCGTTCCCCGCTTCCCACGTCGATTGGCGCGGGGAGCGCTGGCGCTGGTCGTGATCGCGGGACTTTGCTTCGCCGCGCTCGGGCCGCTGCGAATGCGTTCTTCCGGCGAATCCGACCCTCGGCCCGCGCTGCGTCTGGACGCCAAGGGCAAGCCGCAGGCCATCGAGGTCGTGAACCTGCCTCGTGCCGATCTCGAGCGCCTCGCCAAGGCCAAGCTCGATGAGGCGGGCTGGCAGGCTCTTTTCTCCGTCCACGTCTCCTCCGCCGACAACCTGGCCATGGCGGGCAGCTATCGCATTGCCGGCGACACGCTCCGCTTCGAGCCGCAGTTTCCGTTGACTCCGGGTCTGCGCTACGTGGCGATGTTCCGGCCCACCAGACTGCCGGGCCGCACGGAAGGAGATGAGCTGCGCACCACCTTCGAACTGCCCAAGCCCGAACTCGGCCCGCCTCCGGTCGTCACCCACGTTTATCCGTCGGGGGACACGCTGCCCGAGAACACGTTGCGCCTGTACCTGCATTTTTCCGCGCCGATGAGCCGGGGCGAGGCCTACCAGAAGGTCCGCCTGCTCGATGAAGCGGGCAAACAGGTCGAAGTCCCCTTCCTGGAACTGGGCGAAGAGCTGTGGGATCGCGCGGGCAAACGTTTCACGCTCTACTTCGACCCGGGCCGCATCAAGCGCGGCCTCAAGCCGCGCGAGGAAGATGGCCCGTGCCTGATCGAAGGCAAATCCTACACTTTCGTCATCGAGCGCTCCTGGAAGGGGGCCGACGGGCAGCCCTTGAAGCAGTCCTTCGAGAAGAAATTCAAGGTGCTGGCCCCCGACGACACGCCCCCTGATCCCGCCAACTGGAAAATCACTGCGCCGCGCGCCAAGTCCAAAGAACCGCTGGCCGTGAAACTGCCCGAGCCGCTCGATCATGCCCTGTTGCATCGGCTGCTCTGGGTGGTCGACGCCGCCGGCCAGCGCGTGCCGGGCAAGATCGCCGTCTCGAGCGGCGAGACCGTCTGGCAATTCACGCCGGAAGAAGCCTGGCAGCCCGGCCGCTTCGATCTGGTCGTCGACACGACCATCGAAGACCGCGCGGGCAACACCATCGGCAAGCCCTTCGAGCTCGACGTCTTCAAACCCATCGGCAAAGAAATCAAGAGCAAGACCGTCAAACGCACCCTCGAAGTGAAGTAAGCCGCTGAGCGCATTGCTTCGCGTGGATCATTTGCGCAATGGAGGCCTATTTCTAATCTCCCTTAGCCATTGCAGGATTTTGCTTTGCGCCAAATCACCGGTTCCGAAATGCGCAAAGTGCGCAAACAAACGCCCCAAGTCACAGTGGCCAAACGACTTTCGCATCTGGTGTTGACACAGTGCGACATTTGTATTCTGGATTTGGATGGCAATAGCCGCGACGCGCCGTTAGCCCGACGCGCTAGCGAGGGTTAGCCCGACGCGCTGTTAGCCCGACGCGCTAGCGAGGGATAGCCCGACGCGCTAGCGAGGGATACTCACGAATGCCAGCAATCCACAGTAAACGTGAAAGGGTCCCGTCCCAGCATGTCGGTGTCGCCCATCACCGAGTCCGCCAGAACGGAACCCATCTATGTATCCGCACAAGCGCTGTCATGCGGACAGTAGGAGTTTTAGATTTTGGATTCTAGGATTTTAGACTTCGACCGTTGGCCACGATTCAAAATCGAAATCCTTTGAGGTTAGCCCGACGCGCTAGCGCCGTTAGCCCGACGCGCCAGCGAGGGATAGCCCGACGCGCCGTTAGCCCGACGCGCCAGCGAGGGATAGCCCGACGCGCCGTTAGCCCGACGCGCCAGCGAGGGATAGCCCGACGCGCCGTTAGCCCGACGCGCCAGCGAGGGATAGCCCGACGTGCCAGCGAGGGAATCAATCCAAAACTCCGATCACCGTGGCGCGGGCTTCCAGATGGAATCGTCGCTGACGGGCTCTTCACCCGAGACGCGGATGAGTTCCGGCCCTTCGCTGGCATTGCGGCTTAGAGGCGTGATGGCGGACGGTCGGCCCAGCGGCTGGGCGGGCAGAATCGGAGCCCGGGCCGGCAACGGATCCGGTTCGATCAGTGGATCGGCGACTGGCTTAGTTGTGGGCGTGTCACCCTTCCACCACTCTGGTGGTTTGCCGACATTGCCCAGGAAACGGTCCATGAACGAGTTGCCCTTCGGACCCGAAGCGGTTGAGCGCGATTCCACCGGCTTCGATTCGGCGATCGGGTCGCGTGTATTCTTGGCCGGCGTGCCGACCAGGCGCTGCCAGAGGTTCTTGGGCTTCTGGGCCTCGACCTCGGGCCCGACCGGATTGGGCAGCGGAGCTTCCTCGAAGGAGGGCCCGCCCTCGGGCACGATGACGGGCGGCGGCGCGGAGCGCAGTTCCGTGGGTGGACGAACCGTCACGTCCTTGTCGGCCTCCAGCGTGCGGCCGTCGGGCAGTGCAAAACGCACCACCACGCGGATCTTCTTGCTGGGCGGCGGTCCCTTCCAGGGCAAGATCACGTGATAGCCCGTGCCGAGCAGCCCGCTCTTCCAGGTCCGCCGCAGCTCATCGGGCGACACCTTCCACGAGGAGAAGGGGATCTTCTGCCCTTGCGGATCGATGGCCAACGCGGTGACGAAGAGCGTGCCCGGGGCTTTGATGGTATGGTCGTCGGGATCGCGCGGCTCGAGGGCCACTTCGAGGGCCTCGTCGCCCGGCCAGCCGTCATCGTCGTAGCCCCCGGTGAGACGGCCCAGCACGATCTTCTTGACCGAGTAGCTGTAGCTGTTGGGAGTGGGGAATTCGGGAGCGGGCTCGACCGAATAGCCCGGGCGGGCGGCCTGCATCTCACGCATGAGCGCGACGTTCAACGCCTCGAGCCGGTTCGCCTCGGCGCGGGCCTCGAGCAGTTCGGCCTCTTTCTTGCGCAGCTCGGATTCAACGAGTTCGGAACGATTGCCGCCGCGGCAGCCCGCCACAACGGGGATCAGCAAGCCAACCAGCAAGAATATCCCCACGCGCAGGCGCGACGCGCGCGGTGTGGTGAGCTCGATAGCTTGCTGCCTGGCATGCTGCATGGGAATCCATTCCCTGGCCCGGACCT
>JBFWSD010000757.1:0-4342 GCA_050248575.1 Gemmataceae bacterium | reverse complement strand
CGTGAGGTCGCAGTTGCCCAGCTGCACGCCAGCCAGGTTGGCTTTGTGCAGATCGAGGTTGTGCAGCGGGCCCACCTGGTCCCGCTCGCGTTCGGGGCGGGCATTCCATTTCTTGACGCCGGCCACGCCGCCCGTCAGTTCCTTCCGCATGGCCGCGCGGAGTTTTTCCAGCTCGGCTTGCTGGGAAGCCTTGCGGGCTTCCAGTTCTTGCGGGGCAGCCGCCGCCACGCCGAATGCTTCCGCCCAGGCCGCCAGGGCCAGCTTCTTCAAGGCCTCGCCGCGCGGCGTGCGGCAGCCGCTTGCCTCGATGGTGTCGAACCGCAAGGTGGCCCCGGGCCAGCGCTCGGCGACCTTGATCATGGCCTCCTCGAGCGTGGGCAGCGCGAACTGGTCCTGTGCATCGTGATCGTCGCGCCGGTAGGAAGAGTAGGCCCGGAAGCTTGTCTTGTGCGAATAGATGTCGCGCGCAACGGCGAGCGTGGCATGTTCGCCGCGCTCGAGCTCGATCTGGGCGCTGGTCTTGAACTTGTTGCCCGCTCCCCTGGCGAGTTCCTTGAGCTTTGGACCGGGCTGGCGTTCGACAGGGGGCGTGAAGTTCTTGGCTTTCGCGGTGTTGAGCCCCTTGAGCTTGGCCCCGACGAGCACGGCGCGGGCAAAATCGGCGCCGTCGATCTTCGCGCCGGTCAGGTCGGCGTCGCTGAGGATGGCTTCGCGCAGGTCGGCGTTGCGGAGATCGGCCCTGCTGAGATTGGCGCCGCGCAGATCGGCCCGGTGCAGCTTGGCGCGCGACAGGTTGGCGTCAGCCAGCTTGACCTTGGCAGCGACCGCCCGGCTGAGATCGACACCCGATAGATCAGCCCCCGACAGGTCCACTTCTTCCAGCTCGGCGTCGGACAGATCGACCTTGGTGAATGTGCAGCCCTGGAACTCAACGTGTTCCAGGCGGGCCTTGGCCAGCCTGGCCTCGCTGAAGTCGCAACGCGTGTAGGTGACCGTCTGGTAATAGGTTTCGCAAAGCCAGGCCGAGTTGAGGTCGGCCCTGCGAAAGCTGCAGTTGGTGGCGCCGTTGAAGTAGGCGTTGTTGAGATCGGCTCCGTCCAGGTTGACGTCGGACAGTGGCGGCAGGTGCGCGTAGTGGGCCGCTACCTTCCTGAGATCGGCGCCATCCAGTTGAAAGCGTTCGAGATGGGCGCCGGCGTCCATGCTGATCGCGCGCAGGTCCGCGCCGCGCAGGTCGATGGTGACGTTGGCCTCGCCAAGGAGCGCGTTGAATTCATCCCAGCGCCGCTCGTCCCCCTTGGCCGTTTTCGCGCGCATGAAGGCGATCACCTCGTCGACCGAGGGCACAAGCAGCTGGCAGAAATCGGGCACCTCCAGTACTTGCACCGCGGGATGTTTTTTCTGGATCTTGGCCACGGCTGCGGGCGGATTGCCGCCGCGCCCTTCGCCCACCACGAGGATATCCGGGCCGCTCTCGGCGTCGACGACGTTCGCCCCCGCCTTCTTCGCGTAGCCCTGATATGTTTCGAGAAACATGTCGGCATAGCCGAACTTGCCGACAAAGGCGACGGTCTTGCCCGCGAGCGGGCCGCCGGCGGGCTGCTTGCCGCTCTTCTTCGCGGATGTCTTCGCTTTCCGGGCTGCGCGGGCCATGGGGAGTCTCCTGCCTCACAGGGCGTAGTAATCCTCGGGGATGGTCTCGGTGGGCCGCCAGTCGATCTCGCCCGCCTCGGCCCCCTTGTAGCGGAGGAAGGTCTCGCTCATGGCGTCCTTGTCGAGGGCCGGTTTCTGGCCCTGGCTGCTGTCGACCCAGCCGTCGATCTGCGTGGGGTCGAGCGCCCCACCCTTGGACAGCCCGACAATCAACACCAGGAGATGCTTGCAGAGCGAGCCGCGCAGTCCGCCGCAGATGTTCAGGTTTTGCGTGCAGCACGCGTAGACTCCGTCTTTGTCAAGGCGGCAGGAATAGACCAGGTCCGGGTCGCTCTGGCTCTTGACGATGCCCACGAGGGCCGCGTCGGTCACCTGGGCATAGAGCCGGAAGCGATCGGCCTTCAGCATGGACAGGGCCTTCTTTAGCTTGGCCCCATCGACGCGGTCTTCGAGCCGTTGCAGGAACGTGTCGAGATCGACCGGCCCGGCGGCGGCATGGGCCGCTTGCCGCACGGCCAGCCGCGGGTCCTTGCCCACGCCTTTCCAGACCAGCCCCTCCTCGGGAAGCTGGTAGCCCGCAGGGAACTTGGTCTCGTGGTCGAAACGGGTGTCGTAGAAGGTAACGCCGACGAGCGTGGCCTGGGTGAAGTCGGCGCCCCCGATGTCGGAGTAGCTGAAGTCGGCCTTGCTGAGGTCGGCAGCCACGAAGCTGGCCCGGCGATAGCTGGCACCGCGCAGGTTGCAGCCCGTCAGCTTGGCAGCGCGGAAGCTGGCGTCGAGCGCCTTGACGCCGGCGATCATCGCGCCATTCAGATCGGCTTCCTGGAAGCTGGCTTCCTTCAGGGAGGCGTTGTAGAAGTTGGCCTTGGGTAATTCGCACTGGTCGAAGCGGGCCTGGTCGAAATCGAGGGCGCCGAACTGAACGCCGTGGAGCTTGATGCTGGTCAGATCGGCGCGGCGGAACTTGCCCGCCTTCTTGCGCTGCTGCTCGGGCAGCGCGTTCCACTGCTCGACGCCTTTCTTGCCGGTGCGCAAGAGCTCGATCATCTCGGCCTGCAAGTTTTTCTGGCCCGCCTTGCGGGCGCGGGTCTGCTCTTGCATTGTCTCTTCGCTGGGCACGGGCTGACCGAACGCCTCGAGGCAGGCGGCCACGGCCAGCGGCTTGAGCTCCTTGACGCGCAGCGGGCACTTCGACGCCCTCACCTTGATGTCGTCGACTTGCAAGCTACCCTTGCGATAGCGGTTGGCCAGGTCGAGCAGGCAAGCACTGAAGGTGGCGCCGTGCAGCCCGGGCCGCCCCACGCTCGATTGATCCTGCACCACGGAGTGATAGCCCGACACGCCGTAGCGGCTGGCGCTCACCTGGAGGGTCACGTGGCTGTTCTTGTCGAGGTCGGCCCGCAAGGTCAGGTCGAGCCGATCGCTCTGGCCGGCGAGCTGCTCGAGGCGCGTGAGATTGGGGCCGGCCTGCCCGGGGGGCCGCGTGTCCTGAACGCTGAGGTTCTTGGCCTTCGTGACGTCGAGTCCCTTGAGGTTGGCGCCAGCCAGGTTGGCCCCTGCGAAGTTGGCTCCGTCAATGACCGCGCCGCTGAGATCGGCGTCGATGAGGACGGTGTCGCGCAGGTCGGCGCTGGAAAGGTCGCAAGAGGTGAACTTGGCCCGCGTCAGGTCGGCGCCATGAAGGTTGGCGCCGTTCAGCTTGCAAGCGTGGATCTCGCACTCGCCAAGCCGGGCGCCTTTCAGGTTGGCTTGCGTGAAGTCGACATTGTGAAACTTGGAGCCTTCGAACTCGGCTTCGCGCAGGTCGGCCTTCTTGAAGATGACGTCGGTGGCCTGTGTGTAATAACCATTCACCTTGGCGAGGCAGGCCCCGGTGAGATCGGACGACTTGAACTCGGCCGGGTTGAGGCGCGTCTCTTCCAGCTTGGCGTTTCTCGCGCTACAGCCTTCGAGATGATGCACGCTGCCATGACTCAGGTCGGCACCGTCCAGCTTCACGTTGTGCAGCTCGGGCAGGCCGAAACGCTGGAGATGGGCGTCGCGCAGGTCGGCCCCGTCGAGGCGGATCGTCTGCAAGGGGACCCAGTGGGCGGTGAATTTCGGACGGGCGCCGCGCAGGTCGGCGCCGCTCAGGTCGGGCAGCGGCACTTGAAGGTACATGAGCGTTTCGAGGCGTTCGAGAAGGTCGCCGCCTTTCCGGATGGCCGCCAGCACCTCGTCGCGCGTGGGCTCGAACAGGGCCAGGAAGTCGCTCACGTCCAGGATGTTGATGGCCGCGCCGTTTTTCTGGACGAGCCTTCTGGCCAGCTTCTCGGCCGGCGTCGGATTGCCGGAGCGAGTCGGGCCGGCGACGAGGTAGTCGAGCTTCTCCGTGACGCCGGCCACGACGGTGCCGCCGGCCCGCTCGACGAGTTTCGTGAGTGAGTCGAGTGGGCGATTGAGGTTCCCCGTGAAGGTGATGGTCTTGCCCGACATCAGCCGCCCGGGCGTCTGGCGAGAAGCAGTCCTGGTAGCCATGTGATCTCCACGAATCGGGTGCCGGCCGAATGGCGCTCGAGAAAGGGAGCGACGCCGGGATTCTACCTTGCCCGCGCGGCTGCGGCCACCTGCAACGGCCAACCTGAACCCGGGCCGCCTCCACACGTATAATGAAGGTTCCACCTGATCCCCTGGAGGAAGCGACATGGCC
>JBFWSD010000756.1:0-4343 GCA_050248575.1 Gemmataceae bacterium | reverse complement strand
AGTCCATCGGCTGTTCATCAAGCCGTTGTTGCCATTCGAGCCGGTTGCGCCGGACCTGTTCGGGAGGCGGGCCGAATGAGCCGTGATTGAGATAGAGAGTGTCGGCGCGGAGCCGCCACTGCGAGGCAAGGTTCGCCCAGGCAGCATCATCGTCAGGGGCCCGGTGGGTCATCGCCGCCTCGCTCCCAAGAATAAGCTCCAACTCTTCGATCTACATTGCCCAGAGCTGGTTATACAAGCCATTGATGTGCAGGCACCGGGATTGAAATCCCTGGTTGCGTGGTGTCAGTCAGCGTGACCCACGGCCATGGCAGATACCATACAGACGGCAGAGCGCGCTGGGCTCCAACTCCACGCCAAAGTAGGGTTCGAAGTTCACCTCCTGACGCCCGACCTCGAACTCCTGAAGATATCGGACGATGCTCCGCCGCGGGCAGCCCGTGAGTTGATGAATCGTGTCGACGTCCAGGCCTTCTGTGTAAAGCGCGAGCACCAGCAGCAGCTTGCCCTTGGCCGTACGGCGTGGCTCGGTGAGATAGCGATAGGGCCGCAGGATGAACCGGGGCATCTCGGTATTGCCCCTGGCCCGCTTGAGCGACAGTCCGACGCGAGCCGAACGAAACACTCGCCGCGGATCGTCTGTCGCCACTGCCTCCAGCCGCAACGGGCTGCTGGCATCCCAGGCCAGGCGGCCGTTGATTGCCGCGTCCAGTGCGGCAATACCTTCCGTGCCCGTCACGGTGAGCAAATGATTGACGAGCAGTGACGGCCCGTCGACCAGCTTGCCATCGGGCGTCTCGAGACCGCGGAGCAGGATGCCGCCGTGAGCGTCGACGTTGCCAATCGCAAGATCAAGCCCCTTGAAGCTGCCGTTCCGATACGTTCCGCCGGCGCGGTGAAAGTACCAGCGGCCGAATTCTTGCTGCATCGGATCACGGTGCGTGAAGGGGTCAGGGTGATCAGGAGAGTGGTAGTAGAACTCGATCTCGACGATTCGGTGAGGTTGCCCAGTGATCAGTAGATTACAGTCAGTTAGTAACTGCCGCGCGAGCTCGTCGAACCAGGCGCACAGGCTGACGCCGGCAGGCAGGGGATCGGGCGATCGCAGGAATGAGCATCCCATCATATCCGCAACGTAAAAGATGACTCGCCCCCACCATGACCATTGCTTCTCTGCAGGCTGCGCGATGAGGTTCAGGTAACCGGAGCCGGCGACCAAGCGCGACCGGGCGTCACCTCCTGGGCTAGGTCACTTTGATAATCCTGCACTTGATCGAGTTTTGACTCTTCGCCCTGTCCCGGTTTTGCGGCAGTGCCGGCTGGGCGCGGCCGCTTTGGTCCACCGCGCGGACACGCAATTCGTAGGTGCCAGGTTTCAGGTCTTTCAGTGGCGCCGTCCACATGCCAACACTGTAGCGCACCGGCCACTCCTTTGGCTGCCCTGTTTCTGGATCAAAGCCCCAGAGTTCTTTCGATGAAACCCCGGCCGGCAAGTGTGCCTTCCAATCTTGGGGTGGCGGCTCGAGGACACACGGCTGCCACGTGGCGGTCTTCCAGGCCGGGTCGTCTTCGCGCAGCCTGCCTTCCTCGCCGGTGTCGGGCCGCAGCCAGTATTCCACTCCTTTCAAACCTTCCTTGCCGCACACGGTCATGCCGCGGATAGTGATCGCCCTACCGGACTTGAACTCGAACGGCCCCTCGGGCCACGCAATCGTCATCACGTAGTTAGTATCGGGGCTGCGCTTGAAGTAGGTATTCACCGGCTTGGGATCGGACGTCAACACCAGGCGCTGCAGCGACTTGACCGACCTGAAGCCGTAAGCCCAGGGCACGATCACGCGCACCGGACCGCCGCGGGCCTGGGGAATCGGTGCCCCGTTCAGCCGGTAGGCGACAATGATGGGCGGATCGCCGGGGTCGTTTTCCATCACGTGGGCGTAGCTCGCGGACACCGAGTGAAAATGGGACTGGGGATTACTCGGGTCGTGAAAGCCGCTGATGTTGATGCGCTGGAAATCGCCCACCTTGCCGAGCAGGCGGACCACTTCGCGGAGCGGTACCCCTTCCCAGACCGCGTGATTGGAGAGTGGGGTGCTGCACTGCATCGCCTTGAGGACCTTGACACTGTGTTTTTTCCCCAGGTCGACCAAGGTGGCGTAGTCGAGGGCGGAGCCGTTGTCGAACTTGCGCGGCTTTTCGAGCGCGACGCCGTCGCCGATGATTTCGACCTGCCAGGTTTCCGGGGTAAGGCGGGCCTTGATCAGTTCGTCCCCTTTGAGACTGCGGGCAATGCCGCGATACGGGCCCGAGCCCTTCCTGAGAAAGGGCAGACCCGCAAGGTCTGGCGGAGGAGCCGTAGGGGCAGCCGGCTCTGGTTCGGCCAACAAGGATTGTGGCAGGATTTGGCTGCCGGCAGCTGCAACTCCAAGCATCAAGAGCTTGCGGCGCGAGAGGTTCATCATCGGTACCTCCTCGTAAGTGGTGGGCAACCTTGCAGGCAGGGCCGCGAAATACCTGGGGGGCGGACTGAGCGCAGTCAGGGCTCATAAGAAATCCGTTTGCCTGGACTGGAACACGACACGAATTCCCCAAAGAATCTGATCGGAATGCGGCGCTCCACAGGAATCCTCACAAATCAAACATAATCGCCGCGAGAGAACGCCACAAGCATCCTCTCTGGCGAGGGTTCGCGAAATGGGGCGGACCACACTTCAGTGTCGAGCAGCCCTTTGTTGTAACTTTGACCTCTGAGCTTCGTCACGCGCGGGAAACAATCTGTCAGGGGCCTCGCCCAGTAAGTAACGAGTCCACGAGTCCCATACATACCCCCTGTTTCTATGCCAGCTTGGATGGGAGGTCTGCGGGCCGTCATTCCTTGGTGGTGATACGGAAGTTGATTTCCTGAGCCGCAACGGGTTGCAGCTTGCCCGGGTCGCCGTGCAGGTCGATGTGGACATTGCGGAGGCGATTCCGCGACTGGTAGGCGGCTTGCCACGCCTCGGCGGAAAGCTTCACGCGGCGGGGCTGTTGAAAGTGAACATAGCCAAACTGCGGGCCGGTGCCGAAGTCGCGCCCCAGCCGGAGTTTGGTGGTGGCGATCAGTTCGGTGCCGAGAAGCTGCCAGCCCGTGCCATCCCAGTATTCGATGCTGGCATCCTTGAGCTTCGCTTGCGCCTGCGCGTTGCGGAGAAACACGGGCAACGTGCACCACAGCTCTTTCAAGCCCTTGCTGGCTGGGTCGATCTTCTGTCGCACCAGCAGCCCGTCGGGCAATGCCTGGAAGCGCGTGGTGATGGACGTGGCGGCCATGGGCGTGCCGTTGGTGCCTGGCTGGTCCTTGGTCGGCCCGCGATAGAACTGACTGTCCACTTCCACGAACGGCGGCATGTCGCCAAGTTTGTGGGTCACCTTGTTGTCAGTGACATCGACGGCGTTGCTGACGGCGGTCCCGTCGGCGTCGCGGCCCCAGATGTGATGGGTGCCCCACTTGTCAATTTCCGACCAGACGCGCGTGTTCTCGTGCTTGTCGAACTCGTCGCCGGTCTTGTCGTGACAGGCGAGGACGAGCAGCCCGGTGGACTTGGTCCAGAAGGCCTGGAGCGAACCTCCTACCCACGGGCCGTAACACGAGCCGGGCAGCGTCTCGATGAAGAAGCCGAAGTCGCGCTTGCCATCGTTGTTCTTGTAAGCCCAGAACTCGTCACCGAAGCCCCGGTTCACGGGCTCGGGCCGCTCGAAGGGAGTGACGAATGAAGGATCGCCGGCCTGGTTCAGCTTGCGAAGCGTTTCATACCAGCCCGGCGCGGCCGAATAGGGCGTGTCGGGGGGCCAGTGCTCGTGTTTCCATTCAGGGGGAGCGGCTTCGTTGCTCTTGCCGATGCCGCGGTCATTGAAGACCCTGATCGCCTCGACAACGTCGCGGGCCATCTGGGCCGGTTCGGGGAAACCGAAGCTGCCCTTGTTCTTGAGGTTGCAGGCCAGCGGACGGCCCTCGACATAGGTGCCCGCGGCCGCGGCATCGCGCCAGGAGCGATCGCGCTGATCGTAGACGTACGAGTTGCCCGTGCGGTTGGCGTAGCCGCTTGGTCCGTCGTAGCGGCCGTCGGGGTCGCGGAAGTATTGATGGAGTTTGAAGTCGAGCATGCGGGGAACGACCTCGTCGAGGAAGTTCCAGTTGCGGTCGCCCGCCGTGACGGCGCGGGCCTCCATGAGATGGAAGAGCGACACGCCGTTGTAGGTGGTCTCGGCCCCCTGGTTCTCGGCGATGTAGCCCGCCGGGCGGAACAGCCCCTTGCGGAAGCTGCTATCGAGGGTGGCCAGCGTACCGTCCTCGCGGCCGAAGA
>JBFWSD010000755.1:0-4353 GCA_050248575.1 Gemmataceae bacterium | reverse complement strand
TTGGTGCCGACGAAGAGGACGAGGCTGCCCTTGCTGGCGAGGTGAGCGAGGTAGCGATAGGCGCGGAGCAGACCGCGGACGGTTTCACGCAGGTCGATGATGTGGATCAGGTTGCGCTTGCCGTAGATATACGGCCGCATCTTGGGATTCCAGCGGCTGGCCCGGTGCCCGAAGTGGACGCCAGCCTCGATCATGTCCTTTACCTGGACGATGGCCACTTAGCCCTCCTGTACCCGCTTGGGATGAACGAAAATATATGTCGACACAGCTACCTCCCGGCTCGCGACGAGCCTACAGGCGAGCGCTGTTCCATTGCTCGTAGACAGTTACAGCACGATTGCGTCTGCGGAATGTCGAGCGCTCAGGCGGTGAAGGGGTTATCGTATCATCCGCCCTACACCCGGTCAAAGCCTTTTGTAGGGATTTTGCGGGCCTGTGGCGATCAGGAATCGCCGTTTCTCCATCAGCTGGGTCATTCCGGAGGTGGCGGGGGTGGCGGCGGAGCCTCTTTCACACTCTCGGAGTGCTTTCTCTTGTCGCCGAAGGGACGCATGATCAGCCGGATCGCACCCGTGTCCACGACTTGGGCCAGTTTCAACGCCTCTTCGGGCGTAACTTCCAGAGTCACCGTTTTGAATTCGACCTTGGAGCCGTCGGCGGGTCGCAACGATTCCTGATCGACGCCGCGCACCAGCACGTCTTCCAGGACATACATAGCCGCGGCACCGACCTTGCCTTGCTTGGTCAACACAACGTCAACATGGGAGCCGGGCAGCGCGTTCCCGGCGCTCTCGGGTGTGGCTTTCACGGCAAAGGCGCGTTTGCCCCAGGGAAGAATGGCCTCCAGACTGACAGCCTGACGATCCAGCAAGTGATAATAGGTGAGGACGCTTCCCTTGGGGAGTTTTCTGCGCAGCGTGGGATAGTTCCTGTTCGCGAATTCTCCCGCCGGCACGTAGTCGTCGGGCACCTCGTTCTTGCCAAGGATGGCCACTTCGAACATCGCCTTGGGATCGTCGAGTGGGGTCCACTGGGAAAGATCGCCTCGGCTGACGAGGGCTGCCACCTTGCCTTCTTCCGTCCGGACGTCAAACTTCGGTCGGTCGGCGCGTGGCGGAGGTTTTCCGCCCGTTTCTCTTCTGGGTCGGAGTGCCAGCTTGAACGTCCCCGACTCGGCAAGCTTGGCAAACCGCAGCACTCCTTCGGGAGTAAGCTCAAGGGTGACGTTCTTGCAGTCCACTCCCGCGCAATCATCGCCGCGCAGGAGTTGCTGGTTGACTGCCCGGACCAGTGCGTTTTCCCAAACATAGGAGGCACTAACACTGCCGTCTTCGTTTTTCTTGATATGAATCACGTCGACGTGGGTGCCAGGGAGCACGAAGCCTCCGGCAGCAGTCTCGGGTGTGACCTCGAAGGGGAAGCCGCGGCGGCCCGCGGGCAACACCGCCTCCAGATCATCGGCATACTCCGGTCGGCAATCCTCCCAGGCGACTACCTCTCCTTTCCGGATCCTGCAGATGATGATCTTGCCGCGCAGCTCCGACCTGGAGTCGGCAGCGATGTAATTCCTCGACAGCTTGGCCTTCGGAAACGAGCGGGTTTCGAAGTACTTGGCCGGATCGGAGATCACAGTTCTTGCCGGGACGTCCTCCCGGGCAACCAGCACCTTCACGGATTCGGCAGACTTGCCGCTGGCAGCCAGACAGAGGATAAGCAGACTCGAAGCGAGCGAATGACGTTTCATGGAGTGGTTCTCTTAGCCAAGGAGGTTCACGGCTTGGGTTGAAAGGTCCGCATCAGCTTGCCCGTGTTCAGGTCGACCAGGCTGCAGCCGTTGCAGCCCGCGGCCAGGACCTTGGCGTCGGTCGACACCGCGAAGCGGACCGGGTTGTACTCTGGAGAATTCCGGCTGCTGCCGAAGCGCGCGTAGTTCGTGCGATAGGAGCCATCCTCGAAACGCCAGTGCTGCTGCCGCTTGAGCGCGGGGAAGTCGAAGAAGTACAGGTCGCTGGCGGGGGGTGTCTTGCCCTTCGCGAACTTGAAGCCCGATGGATCGGTGCGGTCGTAGGTCCAGGAAATGCCGTTGGCGGGCTGCGTGGCCAGCACGAGCGTCTTGCCCTCCCGGGCGAAGAACGGGAACACTGACAGCTTGGTGTCGACCTCGATCTTGAAGGGCTCCACCTTGTTGTCGACGGTCCAGAGCCGGGCTTGCCCTTCAGTGTGGCCCGTCACCACGCGCTTGCTGTCGGGGGCGATCGTCACGGCTTGCGCGGTGCGCAGCGATTCGTCGCGCAGGTAGAGAATCGGTTTTTCCTCGTCGATCTTGAAGACGGCCAGCCCGGTGGGAGTGCCGCGGTTGCCTTCGAAGTAGTAGCAGAGGGCCGCCGCGGTCTTGCCGTCCGCCGCGAACGAAAAGGCCCGGGCCGAACGCACGGCCACCGACCGCTCCACCTTGCGCGTCTTCAGGTTGAAGATCTCGGTATCGCGGCCGCTGGCCACCACCATCACGTCGCTGGTGGGCGACAGGGCGAAGCCCGCCTTGCGCCAGCGCTGCACCGTCTCCTTCGACTCGAGGTCGATGACCACGGTGGTATCGTCGTCCACGGAATCGCCGGGCGTGTAGATGCGCGAATAGACCAGGAAGCGGCCATCGTGCGAAAAACCGATCTGCAAGATGTCGCCGTACTCGCCGCGGGCAAAGACCTGCTTGCCGGTTGTGCGTTCCCAGACGAAGACGCCGCCGCCGTTGGGCTTGAGGGGGAAGCGGCCGTTGCTTGGCCCGCCAAAACCGGCGGCCACGTATTTGCCATCCGCCGAGAGGGCCACTGCCTGGGCGTTGCCCCCGGCGTGCTCCTGCGCCGGAATCACAAGGGCCTTCTGCCCGTCGTCGGGAGGAGTTACCGGGGCAGTGAGAGCCAGAGCGAGAGACAGAGTTGAAGCGTGCATCGTCGGTCCTCCTGGTGTACGACGGGAAGTCCAGGTACCAGGATGCTACCGGCGCCGCTGGCGGGCCGCCAGGGGAAGTTACATAGGTTCACGCCGCGCGGCGGCGGGCGGCCGCCTCGGTGAACACTTGCAGAATGTTGCGATAATGATGGTCGAAGGTCCATTGCGCCGCGGTCCGCCGCGCGGCCTGGGCACAGGCGGAGCGTCGCGACGGTTCCAGCAACTGCCCCATGCACCAGGCGAGTTGATTCTGATCGTGCGGATCGTCGATAACGTAGCCCTCGCGGGGCGGGGTCAAGAACTCGCTGGCCCCGTTATAGCGCGTGGTGATCACGGGCAGCCCGCAGGCCAACGCCTCCAGCACGACCAATGAACACGGATCGTAGAAAGTGGGATGGACCAGGAAGTCGGCGGCGAAGTAGGCCTGCCTGGCCTCGCCACAGAAGCCGGCGAAGCAGATATGCTTGTCGATCCCTAGCCGCCGGGCCAGTTTCTGATACGCCGCGTACTTCGGGCTGCCCGCCACCAGCAAGCGGAACGCATGGGCGGCCGGATGCTGACTGACCAGCCGGCGCACGGCATAAAGCAGCGGCTCCAGTCCCTTCAGATGATAGTTCATGGCCAGGATCAGCCCGACCGTCTCGTTAGGGCCAATGCCCCATTGCTCGCGCCCTTCCATGCGGCAGCGCAGGCGATCGTGCTCGGGGAAGCGGGCCGGGTCGATGGCGGTCCGCACCAGCCTCAGATCATCGGCGTTGATGCCGTAGAAGTGCTGGAAGTGATTCCAGACCATGCTGCTGATCGCCACCATCAAAGGCCGTTCGCTGCCCAGATACTGCTTGCGTTCGAGCCGCGCATAGGAGCGATGAGCCGGATCGACCGCCTTGACGAGGGCCGCCAGGCAACGCACCAAGGGCGAACGATGCTTGTTGAGGTTGTGTACGTGCGAGGCGGCGTGCAGCCCGCCTTGCGGATAGAGGACGTCCTGCCCGTAGGTCTTGTCGAAGCCAATGGAGACGTGATGATCGCCGCCAGCGAGCGCCTCGTTACAGGCGGCCGCGAACCGCCACGGCTTGAGAAAACGCGGCCCGCGCGGTGCGGGCAGCCGGCGATAAGCGATCCCCTCCGGCAGCGCATTCTCGTCCCAGCGGCAAGCATAGAGCTGCACTTCATGCTCGTCGGCCAGCAGCTTGCGGGCCAGATCGGTGATGTAGGTCGCGCAGCCTCCCCGCGACGGAAACACACTCTCGTAGCAGAAAGCAATCATCATGTCGTCATCCCGGCTGTGTGGTTGTGGCTGAGTGCTGCCTTCAGGCGCCGCTTGGTGTTGTGGCGGCGATAGCGGCGCCACTTGAATGTGACCAGCCGCCGGAGCAAGCGGCCCTGCCAGTTCTTTCGTTCCGGCCC
>JBFWSD010000754.1:0-4355 GCA_050248575.1 Gemmataceae bacterium | reverse complement strand
GGTGGCCTCGAAGCGGCGGTTTTTCTGCTCGACGTAACCGCGTTCCTGGATCTTGCTGATGATCGCGGCGTAGGTGCTGGGGCGGCCAATGCCTTCTTTTTCCAGAGCCTTGACCAGCGAGGCTTCGTTGAAGCGCGGCGGGGGCTGGGTCGTGTGCTCGGTCGGCACCAGCTCGAGCAAGTCGAGCACCTGTTGCTCTTTCAGGTCGGGCAGCAAGGCGTCTTGCTGCTTGCCGGTGGCAGCCCAGACGCGGCGGTAACCGTCGAACTTCTGGATCTTGCCCTGGGCCTTGAAGGTGCCGGCCGCTGCGCTCACTTCCACGTTGGTGACGGCAAACACCGCCGGCGACATCTGACTGGCCACGAAGCGATTGTAAATCAGCGTGTACAGCCTGGCTTGATCGGCGGGCAGGTGCTGGCCGGCCAGGTCGGGCGTGTACTTGAGATCCGTGGGCCGGATGGCTTCGTGTGCTTCCTGGGCGCTCTTGCCCGATGCATACGTGTTTGGCTTGTCGGGGACGTACGGCTTGCCGTAGGCGGTCTCGACGTGTTTGCGGCACGCGTCCTGGGCATCCTTCGAGATGCGCGTGCTGTCGGTACGCATGTAGGTGATGAGGGCTACCAGTCCTTCGCTGCCCATGTTCACGCCTTCATACAGACGCTGGGCAATCATCATGGTCCGCTTGGCCGAATAACGGAGGCGGATGCTGGCCTGCTGTTGCAACGTACTGGTTGTGAACGGAGCCTGTGGGCGTTCGTTCCTGTCCTTCTGCTCGATCCGGGCCACCGCGTACTTCGCATTCTCCAGCTCGCGGACGATGGCGTCGGTCTGCTCTTGCGAGGAGGAATGGAACTTCTCTTCCTTCCAGTTGGTCAACTCGGCGAGGAAGGAGCCTTCCGGCGTGTCGTCTTCGATCTGATCGGGCTCTGGCCCGGCGGGCGCATCATCGTCGCGTTCGGCGATTTCGGCCTCTTCTTGGGCCTGCTCGTCCGCTTCCAGTTCTTTCTTGGTTTTCTCTTCTTCCTTCTTCTTGGCTTCGCGTTCCTTGCGCGCTTCGAGCTTCTTCTTGAAGTCGTCGAGGTCGACGGTCCCCTCGGGGGCCAGGAGGGCCGTGATCTTCCAGTACTTCTCGGCCTTGAAAACGCCGATCTCGCGCTCCCGTTCGACGATGAGGCGGACGGCCACGGATTGGACGCGGCCCGCGCTCAGATGGCGGGCCACCTTCTTCCGCAACAGCGGGCTCAGCTTGTAGCCCACCACGCGATCGAGGAAACGCCGCGCCTCCTGCGCCTGCACGCGGTCCATGTCGATGTTGCCCGGGTTGGCGAACGCTTCCTCGATGGCCTTCTTGGTGATCTCGTTGAAAGTGACGCGGCGCGTCTTCTCGTCGGCCAGGTTCAGGGCTTCTTTCAGATGCCAGGCGATGGCCTCCCCTTCACGGTCGGGGTCAGGCGCGAGGTAGACGGTATCGCACTTGGCAGCCTGCTTCTTGAGGGCGGAGATGACGTCCTTGCGATCTTTCAAGGGCTGATAGCTGGGTACCCAGCCCTTCTCGATATCGATGCCGAAGCGGCGGGCAGGCAAGTCGCGCACGTGCCCCTTGCTCGCCGCCACCTCGAAATCGGTCCCCAGGTACTTGTTGATCGTCTTGGCCTTGGCAGGCGACTCGACGATCACCAGGCTCTTCAGTTTCTTCTTGCGTGCCGCCACGATGAACCGCCTTCGGCAGTAATGACTAATGACGAATGCCCAATGCCTAATCAATGACCAATGACGAACCAGCACGGTCGCATCTTACGGTCTTTCTACTATTCTACGGCCCGCGTTATCCTCCACGGACCACTGAGAGGCCATCCGGAATCACCAAGAAGCCCGGCTTCTTGGATTCTCGACAACGAGTAGTTCCCGGAACACCGAGAAGCCGGGCTTCTTCTTCCGCTTCGGGCAACTGGCTTCTTCTTCCGCTTCGGGCAACCGGCAACTGGCTACTGACAAACGCGGTTGCCGTTGTGTCGGCCGGCAAAATCACTACAATCCCTATTTTGGATCAAGTCTGCCAACAACCCATACTCCCGGCCGGGGGAAGTGTCAAGGGTGACGCTTCGGGCCGCAGACGGAACGACGCCGTAACTCGAGGTCTACCATGGCTTTCAATCCGCTCCGTTCTTTCCGCCGCAACCAGAAGACCTTGCTGGCCGGCCTGACCATCATGTGCATGTTCATCTTCGTCCTCCAGTTCTCCGCGGGGGGCGGCGACTTCTTCGATCAGGTCACCAACTGGATCGGCTACTCGGGCCGCTCCGAGTACGCGGGCAACCTCTACGGACACGTTGTCACGGGCCGCGATATCGAGCTCCTCCAGATGAGGCGGCAGCTCGCCAACGAGTACATGCTCAACGTCAATGGCGCTGCCCGTGGGCTGCTCATGCAGGCCAACGAACAGCAGTGGAAAGAGCTCCCCCCCGACGTCCGCTTCCAGCTCGAAGGCATGCTCAAGAATCCACAGATCGCCCGCAATCCGCAGAGCCGCTTCATTCATATGAGCATCCTCCAGCGCGAGCTGGTGCAAAAGAAGAAAGAGAAAGAGGCCGAGCAGGTCCAGGCGCTGATTCAGAGTGATCTGCGCATGGCCCGGCTGCCCCAGCCCTTCCCGGGCATGCTTTACTTCGGGGGCACGCTCGACAATCTCGACGAACTGTTCATGTTCCAGATCTGGCTGCACAAGGCCGACGAGCTGGGCATCTATCTCGATTCTGAAGACGTCACCAATCTTGTGCTCATTGAAGCGCAGAGCGCGCTCCAGCCCAAGATGCTGCAAAACCTCTACGCGCGGCTGCTGCAGGGCCGCACCCGCGGTGTTGATGCCAACATGATTTACCAGGGGCTCGTCAACGAGTTCCGCGTGCGTCTGGCCCGCTCAGCCATCGTGGGCTACGACCTGCGGCCTTTCCTGGTTGCCCCCGGCGTCACTCCTTACGACATGTGGGAACAGTTCCACAAGCAGCGGACGGCCAATGAAGTCGCCGTGCTGCCCATCACGGTCGATCAGGAAGCGTTCCTGGCCAAGGTCGGCGACGCCACCGACGAGGAGCTCCGCAAGCTTTTCGACAAGTACAAGGACAAGGAGCCCGATCCGGCCTCGGCGGAGGGGGGCTTCAAGCAGCCTGCCCGCATCGAGGTGGCCTGGCTGAACGCCGATCCCACATCCACCTATTATCGCGACGAAGCCAGGAAGCTCGTGGGCGCCTACGGGGCAAGCCTGCAACTAGGGCAGCAGATCTTGACGGGCGGCATATTGCCCATGGGCAGCGGGCTCGGCGCTGCCGCCAACACTGCCGCGGTGCTGGCCACGCCGCTCGACAAAGACTTGATCGCCCTGTCGCGTTACGAGTTCATGATCATCGATCGGCCCATCTGGCACCGCAATCCCACGTATTTCCGGGAAACACTCCACTTTCATGAACAGAGTGTAGCCCGGGGCGTGGCCGCCATGGTCGGGCAGGCCGCCGGTTCCACCTCGTCCTTCGGTTCCTTGTGGACGGCGCCCGCTGCCTACAAGGGCACTGTGTTGACGCAAGAATTGCAGGGGGCCGTCCGCCTTTATGGCAGCATGTTCCTGGCCGGGGCCGCCGACCTGCCGTTGCTCGGCTACGCCCAGGCGCGTGCCTCCACTCCCGCGCAAGAATTCCGCTCTTTCGAGCACATGCGCGAAGAGGCGATCGAGAACGCGGCCAAGACGATTGCCGAAAACCTCGTCAATCACAATCTCAATACCGTTCAGGAGGACATGCGTTACTACGCCGGGGGCAGCGCCAACTCCTTGCGCGAGAAACTGCGCCTGGCCAAACCCGAGGTGGCCGCCAAATTCGTTGGCCTGGCTCTGGGCGATGCCTTGACCGGCGGCCCTGGTTTTCAGGGCATCGTCGTGGCTGGGGCTCAAGAAAGGCAACATGCACTCGAGATGCCCGCCAGCATGATCGGCGGGCTGGTGTTTGGTCCTTCGGCACTCACTTCGGCCGCTGCTCTTTACGAACGGGACCAGCTGCCCGGCCAGCGCGTCGAGCAATACCTGGCCCTTGCCGCCAAGCGTTATCATCTCGAACTGGGCAAGACCGAGCAGCCCCGCGACAAGGACGAACTGGACAAGGACAAGGGGCTAGCACCCTTGCGCGACGCCACCCGCAACAAGGACCTCGAAGAACTGAAGTCGATGTACGGGCAGTGGCCCACCTACTTCCCGATGCCGATCCAGGACAGCCGCTTCCAGTTCTGGAAGACGGCGGACTATCCCGCCTATGTGCCGACATTTGAAGAAGCAAAGCCGCGCGTGCTGCGGCGCTGGAAGGTCGAGCAGG
>JBFWSD010000753.1:0-4361 GCA_050248575.1 Gemmataceae bacterium | reverse complement strand
AGGAGCTCACTTCGCCAGTGTCGATGCGGGGCTGGTGGGCCACAAGACTCGCCACAACCTGGCCGTCCTCTACTTCGAGCAGGGACGCCACGCCGAGGCCGAAGCGCAGTGGCAGCAGTGTCTGCAAGAGCAGCCGCACTTTTTGCCCGCGCTCATCGGCCTGGGCGAGCTGGCCCTCCGGCAACAACGCTGGGACGAGGTGGAGAGAATCGCGGTCACGCTCGATGACGGCCGACCGCTCGAAGCCAGCGTGCTCCGCGCCCGCGCTCACCTCGGCCGCAGCGAGCACGCCCAGGCCAGACACTTGCTCGAAGAGATCATCCAGCAGGCTCCCAGTGCCATTCCGCCGCGCCGTTTTCTCAGCTACGCGCTCTTGCAGGAAGGCAAGGATCCGGCCGCTGCAGAGAATGCCCTCCGCGAGCTACTGGCCCTCGAGCCCAACGATCCGGAAGCGACCCACAATCTCCAGGTGCTGCTGGGTAAGAGAAGCGATTGAGGCGCAGCTGCGCTTGCTCAACGCGCAGCTGCGCTGTCATCGCTGGGTCCGTTAGACGGCCCGGGCATACTCAATTCCAGTTACTGAAATCCATTATTCCTTGGTGGATTTGGAGAAAAAGCCATGTACGATCCGGTTCTTGCTTGACGAGCCTGGTGTACGCCCGCTATCTATCTCCTTCGCATCGCGCGACGTTTGCCCCGCGGCGGCGGAGACTCGACAGGCCGGTTCGCCCTTTCGTTTCGCCCGACCCCCAAGGATCAGACGTTGGATTTACAACAGCGCACCGCTGATCGCTCAGCGTGCGCGCCGCTGTTTCGAGAAGGAACCTCGCATGCGCTCGCTCCTCGCCTTCGTGAAGCGTCTCTTCAAGCCCACGGCCGCCCAGAGCATTCGCAGCTTGCTCGTTCGCTCCTGGCTGGGCCGGACCTCGGGCAGCTTGCTGAGCCGGTGGCTTCGCTTCCGCCGCTTGCCCATTGAACGCGTCGAGCGCGACGATGCGCGGCTGTGGGCCCGCTGTGACTCGATGCTGCTTCTCGAGAGCCGCGTTGCACCGGGCAGCGTGAGTGCGCTGGCGGCAATGCCAGCAGCCATGCCGCTGGTGGCGAGCCTCGGGCAGGACAGACCGGCATTCGTGCGGGCCAGCACGCTCGAGCGCATCGCGGCGGGTACCACCGAGGATCGGCCCTTGCTGCGCGTGGCCACGCGCGAACCGCGCTTCATCCGCAAGGACGATGTGGTCGAGGCCGCGCCTGCTCGCGCTGCCAGTGTGCAACAAGCTGAACTCGCGGCCAATGCTCGGTTCCAGCTCAGCGAGGATCCCTTTGCCAACCCGTTGCAGGATGTTCTGGGTGAGGGCCGAGAAGAACGCGGCAGCGGCGGCCTTGTCGATGGTGGACTCGAGGACCGGGCCAGCTCCAGCGCTGGCGGCGGCGATAGCTACTTCGGCACGACCGAGCAGATCACCGAGGCGGCTGGCGGCTCCAGCGGGGCGCCGCTTCCTGGCGACGAGGAGCTGGCCCTCACGGTGCAGCTCGCCAATGCGGGGGCCTTTGATCGCTTCGTGAGCCTGGCGACGGCGACCTCTGTGTCTGGCGACCAGGTTCTCGTCATCGACGATCTGCAAGCGTTCTTGCAGGGCTTCCAGCAGATCACGGCCCCGTTGTCGCCGCAGCAGGGGCCAGGCACGCAGCCACCGGCCAAGTTGCTCTTCCCGTGGGAAACGCCGTCGGCGGCCGACTGGCGTTTTCAGGTCCGTGACGACGATACTTCGCGCTTCGACGTGTCGATCGGCGGTTTCGAGGTGTGGATCTCGGCGAGCGGCACCACGCTGGCCGTGCCGCAGACGCAGGGCATGGACACGATCCAGAAAGTGCTGGCGCTCACCGGGCAGCAGACGGCGACAACCGTCATCACACCGATCGTGGAAGCCACCTTCGTGGGGGCCGCGGCCGACGCCGCGGTCACGGCGCACGGCACGTCCGAACAGGGCGCGGAGTGGCTCGAGTACCACGACGTCTTCAAGGGCATCGACATCATCTACCACAGCACCGCCCAGGGCGACCTGGAGTGGAGCGCGGTGGTGGCAGCCGGCGTCGATCCCGGCGCGCTGGTGCAGCAGTTCTCGGGCGCTTCCAAGCTCGAGGTCGATGCGTATGGCAACTTGCTCATCCAAAGCAGCTACGGCACGCTGGGCTATGCCGCGCCGGTGGCCTTCCAGCACATCGACGGCAAGCGCGTCGAGGTGAGCAGCAAGTACGTGATCGGCGCCGGCAAGACGGTGAGCTTCGAGCTGGGTGCGTACGACGCCAGCGAAGCATTGATCATCGACCCGACCTATTACTTCAACGGCCCGTTGCCGGCGGCGGGCACGGACGAATTCGCGCTGCCCGCGGGCGTGGCCCATGCCATCGATATCCAGGCTTCCCCCGATGGTTCGGCCCTGTGGGTTGCGGCCCAGCAGGGCAATCTCCTCCTCCGTATGGACCCAATCTCCGGCGCCATCACCGGGCAATACGCCGTCTCGGGCGATCCAACCGACGTCTGGGTTGCCGGCGACGGCAAGGTCTGGTTCACCATGTTCGATGCGGGCAAGGTCGGCTTCGTCGACCCTTCGACCGGTCAGGTCACCGAGTACGCCAACTTCGCGGGGAAAGGCCCGAACGCCATCACCGTCACTCCCGACGGCACCGCCTGGGTGACGCTCACCTACGCGCACAAGCTGGCCAAGATCACCTCGAGCGGGCAGATCACCGAGCTCACCCTCTCGGGGAATCAGCATCCCATCGATATCACGCACACGCCGGATGGCAAGCTGTGGTTCACGCTGTTCACGAGCAACAAGATCGGCCGCTACGATCCGGCCAGCGCGGTGACGAGCTTTTTCACGGTGCCCACAGGAAGCGCGCAGCCCGCCGGCATCGCCGTGGCCTACGATCAGGTCACGGGCGACCCCAGTCGCATCTATTTCACCGAGTACAACTCGGGCAAGATCGGCTGGTTCAACCTGGCCACGCCGAACAGCATCAGTGAGATCTCGGTGGGCTCGGGCACGCAGCCTTATGCGATCAACCTTGGCCCGGATGGCAACATCTGGTTCGCGCAGGCCGGGACCAACAAGGTCGGCCGGATCGTCAATGGCACCATCCTCAACTACACGCTGCCCGCCGGCACCAGCCCGCGCGGCATCGACGGCGGCTTCACCGCGGCCGATCCGTCGGCCGGGCCCTGGGTCGCCGTCACCGGCTACAACTCCAACGAGATTGTCATCCTCCGCTTCGATGCCTTGTTCGCGGTCGACGACGCCTACGAGGTATTGCAGAACGGCACCACCGTGCCGCTCGACGTGCTCGCCAACGACGCGCAGCTCACCGACCAGGAGCTGACGATCGTCCTTGTCACGTCGGGCAGCGGCACGATCGAAGTGGCCCCGGATGGCAAGAGCCTGAACTACACGCCGGGCACCGGCTTCACGGGCTCCGATGTCTTCACCTACACGATCCAGGACCAGCACGGCCACCAGGACACCTCCACCGTCACGGTCAACGTGCAATATCCGGGCAGCATCGCCGGCTACGTCCGCATCGACACCGACGGCAACGGCCAGGTTGACGCGAACGATCAGGGCGTGGCCGACCGCACCGTCGACCTCTACCGCAACAACCAGCTTGTAGCCACCAGCACGACTCAGAGCGACGGCAGCTACTCGTTCATCGACCTCTTCCCCGGCACGTACACGGTACAGCAGCAGACGCCTACGGGCTGGACGCCGACCACCACGCAGACGACGGCCATCGTCACCAGCAACCTCACCACAACCACCGACCTGGGCACCTTCCAGAACCTGATCGTCAAGGGTTCGAAGTACAACGACATCGACCAGGACGGCGTGTGGGATCCCGGGGAGAACGGCCTGCCGGGCTGGACCATCCAGCTCTACACCACGACCGGCGGGCAGCTCTCCGCGTCCCCCTTGCAGACGATCACCACCGATGCCCATGGTGATTACAGCTTCGACGACCTGGGGCCGTTGCCCGCCGGCACTTCGTACGTCGTGGTCGAGGTGCTGCCCACGGGCTGGATCCAGACCTACCCAAATGCGAGCGTGCTCGACACGATCCTCCTGCCCGACGGCACGCGCGGCTACGTCATCGACGCCGCCAGCGGCGTGCTCCTCACCGCACAAAACGGCTCAATGCAGTATGTGACGGGCACGGGCGCCGTCACGCTCAACGGGCTCAACTACAACCTGACGGGCATCGACAGCTACAACGACGGCGCGGGCCACGCGGGCAGCATCAACGCTTACCTCTCCCAGTTCAACGTGACCTACAGCAGCTCGGACGGGCAGATCACCAGCGACACC
>JBFWSD010000752.1:0-4377 GCA_050248575.1 Gemmataceae bacterium | reverse complement strand
GCCGTGGAGACGGCAATCGTCAGGGCAAACTGGCGGAAGAACTGCCCGACGATCCCGGCCATGAAGGCACAGGGAATGAAGACGGCCCCCAGCACCAGGGCCACACCGATCACCGGCCCGGTGACCTCTTCCATGGCCTTGACGGCAGCGTCACGCGGGGGCAAGCCGGCTTCCAGCCAGCGTTCCACGTTCTCCACCACCACGATGGCATCGTCGACCACGATGCCGATGGCCAGCACCAGCCCGAAGAGCGACAGGTTGTTGATCGAGAAGCCGAAGATCGCCATGGACGCAAAGGTGCCGATGATCGCCATGGGCACGGCGAGCAGCGGGATGAGCGTGGCCCGCCAGTTCTGCAAGAACACCAGGATCACGAGGGCCACCAGGATCACCGCGTCGCGCAACGTCTTGCCGATCTCGACGATGGAGGCGCGAATGAACGGCGTGGTGTCGTAGACGATGCGATAGTCGAGGTCGGCGGGAAAGCGCGTGGCCAGCTCTTCCAGCTTGGCGCGCACCAGCCGCGCCGTGCGGATCGCATTCGAGCCGGGCAGCTGATAAACCGACAGGGCCACCGAGGGCTGCCCGTTCAGCGTGCAGAGCTGATCGTACTCCTGGGCCGCCAGCTCGATGCGGGCAACGTCTTGCAGCCGCACGAGCGTGGCATCGGTCGAGCGCGGAGCGGTGCCCGCCGCCTTGAGGATGATGGCTCCGAACTGCTCGGGCTCCCAGAGCCGGCCCAGGGCCGTCAACGTGAGCTGGAAGTTCTGCCCGGGCGGGGCGGGCTGCTGGCCGACGTTGCCCGCTGCCACCTGCACGTTTTGCTCCTGCAACGAGTTGACCACGTCTCCCACAGTGAGGTTGACCGTGGCCAGCTTTTCCGGATCGAGCCAGACGCGCATGCTGTAGTCGCGCTGGCCCAGGAACGAAACGTCCCCCACGCCATCGAGGCGGAGCAGTTCGTCGCGAATCTGGATGGTGGCATAGTTGCTCAGGTAAGTATCGTCATAACGTGGACTGCGCGGGCCGACGCCGCCAAGCGCCTGAAGTGGTCCGCCCGCCGCCAGCCCGGCCTCCATGGCCCCCCACAATGCGGGCCGGCTTGTGCGCGCATCCGGCGACACCAGGTTGATGATCATCATCTGCGACGGCGACTTCTTCAGCACCGACACCCCTTGCCGCTGCACCGTGTCGGGCAGGATCGGCATGGCCAGCGACACGCGCACCTGCGTGGTCACCTGGGCGATATTCAGATCGGTGCCCGGGGCAAAGGTGATGACCAGGCGATAGCGGCCGTCGTTGGTGCAGAGCGACGACATGTACATGGCGTTCTCGACGCCGGAGATCTGCTGCTCGATCGGCTCGGCCACCGTATCGCGGACCAGCTCGGCATTGGCCCCGGGATAGATGGTGGAGACCTCGATGGTGGGAGGCGTGATCTCGGGATACTGCGTGATCGGCAAGGCGAGCACGGCCAGCGCGCCGGCCAGCGTGACCACGATGGAGATCACCGCGGCAAAGATTGGTCGATCGATGAAGAAGCGTGAGATCACGAGTGTTCCTCATCCTGGGTGGTGGGCGGCGCGGGCAAGGCCGCGCCGTTGCCCGCCCGTGCATGAATATAGGGTCCAAGGGCCAGGCACAACGACATCAACACGGTGCCCGCCGCGCCGCAGATGCCGAAGGCAATCAACTCGTAAGGGGGCGGCAGGCGCAGCAGCAGCTCGTTGAAGAAGTTCCCCACATAGGGCAGCCCGGCGAACTTTTCGCGCAGTTCTTGCAGCAGCCAGCCCTCGTGCTTGCCCAGGGTGGCCGCGAAATGCGTATGAGCCCAGCCCGCGCCCAGGAAGCCAAACAGGAGGAAGCTGGCCGCCAGCACAATCACCCGCCGGGCTCGTTCGCCAAACAGCCGGGTGCGCGGGAATGTCTCCCCCAGTGTGCGCGACACGTAGAAGAAGAGTGGCGTCATGATGATGCCGAACAGGGTCACGCCCAGCATGCCGCTGAAGACGACCACGCCGAGTGAACGGCGCAGCTCGGCCCCCGCACCGGTCGCGACCACCAAGGGGGCTACGCCCAGGATGAAGGCAAACGAGGTCATCAAGATCGGCCGCAGCCGCAGCTTGCACGCTTCGAGCGTCGCCGCACGGGCCGGCTTGCCCTCATCGCATTCGCGGCGGGCAAACTCCACGATCAGGATCGCATTCTTGCTCGCCAGTCCCACGAGCACGACCAGCCCGATCATCGCCAGGATGTCCATGGCCGTCTCCGACAGGATCAGCCCGGCCAGGGCTGAGAGCAGCCCGAGCGGCACCACCAGCAGGACCACCAGCGGCAATGACCAGCTCTCGTAAAGTGCAGCCAGTACCAGGAACACCAGCACCACACCCAGCGCAAACAGCAACGGGCCGGTGTTGCCCGCCAGGATCTGCAGGTACATGATCTCGGTCCATTCATCGTTCATGTCGCGGTCGAGATCGCGGGCCGCGCCGTCCGCAAACACCTTCATCACTTCCGCGGACGAGATTTCCGGGCTCGGCACGGTGATGATCGGAGCCGCCTCGTACACGTTGTAGCGCATCACCACGTTGGGCCCGCTGCTGTTGCGCAAGGTCACCAGGCTGGCCAATGGCACCATCTCGTCGCGGTTGTTGCGCACTTTGAGATTGAGCAGCTTGTCGACCCGGCTGCGAAATTCCGGCGCGGCCATGGCATTCACCTGCCAGGTGCGTCCAAACAGGTTGAAGCTGTTGACGTAGCGGCCCCCCATGTAGGTCTGCATGGTGTCGAACACATCCTTGAGGCTGACTCCCAGCGAGCGCACCTTGGCCCGGTCGACATCGACGAAGATCTGCGGGCTCTCGACGTTGAAGACGGTGTTGATGCGGGGCAGTCTCTCCCGCGCGTAACTGGCCAGCTCGTCGGTGTCCGCCGCCAGGGCCTTGGCGCCCAGGCTGCCCCGGTCTTCCACGTAAAGCTTGAAGCCGCCGCCGGTGGCCAGCCCGCGGATGGGCGGGGCCGGATAGATGGCCACGAGAGCGTCTTGCACTTCATCGTCGCAGCGTTTTTGCAGCTCGGCCAGGATGGCCGGCGCTCCCAGATTGCTCGAGGTCCGTTCGTCGAAGGGTGCGAGTATCACGAACATCGAGCCCCAGCTGGGCGTGCTGGCGTTGTAGACCAGCGAGTGGCCCGCCACGCCCACCGTGTGGGCGACGCCGGGCGTGCTCCGCGCGATCCGACCAAGCCTGGCCATCACCTCCTGGGTCCATTGCTGCGAGGCACCGTCGGGCAAGCGCACGTCCACCACCAGGTAGCCCTGATCTTGCTCGGGGACAAAGCCCTTGCGCCAGTGCGTGAAACCATAGCCTGCCAGAAAGACGAGCACGGCGTACACGGCGAGGCCGAGGACGCGACGGCCCAGCAAGCCGTCCACCCAGCGCGTGTAGGCAGCGGTGCCCTTCTCGAGGCCGAGATTGAAGTAGCGGAACGGCCCGCCCAGCGTGAAGTCGAGCACGCGGGTCAGTGGATCGCGCTGGCTACCGTCTTTCGGCCGCAACAGCAGGGCCGCCAGGGCCGGACTCAATGTCAACGAGTTGAAGGCCGAGATCACCGTCGAGATGGCAATGGTGAGGGCAAACTGCTTGAAGAATTGCCCGACCACGCCGGCGAAGAAGGCGCAGGGAATGAACACGGCGCTCAGCACCAGGGCCACGCCGATGATCGGACCGGTCACCTCGTCCATGGCGCGATGTGCGGCCGCGCGCGGGGGCAGCCCGTGTTCGATCCAGCGTTCCACGTTCTCCACCACCACGATCGCATCATCGACCACAATGCCGATCGCCAGGATCAGGCCAAACAGAGAAAGGGTGTTGATATTGAAGCCGAGCACGAGCATCGGCGCGAAGGTGCCCGCGATGGCCACCGGCACCGCAATCAAGGGGATGAGGGCCGCCCGCCAGTTCTGCAAGAAGGCCAGCACCACCACAGCCACCAGGACCACGGCAATCACCAGCGTCTTCACCACCTCGTCCATCGAGTCGCGAATGAAAGGGGTGGTGTCGTAGACGATGCGGAACTCGAGCCCCTCCGGGAAGTCCTTGCTGAGCTCGGCCATCTTGGCCTGGATGCCTTCGGCGGTCTGGAGCGCGTTGGTGTCGGGCACCTGGAAGATCGCCAGCGACACGGAAGGGACGCCGTCCAGCGAGCTGGACAGGCCGTATTGCTGGGCAGCCAGTTCGACCTGGGCGACGTCGCGCAGCCTGACCAGCGGGGCATCGACTCGTTGCTTGCCATCACCGCGCTTGACGATGATGTTGCCGACTTGCTCGGGCGGGGGGAGGCGGCCCGGTGCCGTGAGCACGGTCTCCACGAGTATCC